>NZ_JAGHZH010000081.1:0-19378 GCF_017746885.1 Roseofilum sp. SBFL
GATTTTCTCCAATAGTTGTCTTTATCTCTTGGCAAAAACGCTCCAAGTCTTCTGGATTCGATGGGTTTAGCTCCACACTTCCGGTTTCTGTATGCTGGTAGGTTTCCCCGATAAATACCATGAAAGTGCGATCGCCTCTTTGCTCTAAGAGGTTGTGTAGTTTTTCACCGACACCCTCTCTATCGCTGAATACGAGCCAAGTTCCTGGTTGTAGTGTTTTTCTCTGCTGCTGCTTAGGGCTGGCTTTTTGCCATTCTATTGTATAGAACAGTTTTTGTAGTGAAACCTCAGAGTAATGTAGGGGATTGTGTAGAATTTCTTGGTTCCACTGGTAAATTTCCTCTACTGATAAGTGGTCTTGTTTTTGGGCTGTGATTACGACGTAGCTGACGAGCTGCTTACGCAACATCTTGTAAAGATTGTCATAGGATTGCAGCCCTATTCTGGCGTTTTCGTTTAAATTACTTTTCTTACAAACATAGTTGAGATTCTCTGTAAAATTTGGATCGTGTAGACCATTAGCAATTTCCTGACTAATATCTACATATTGTATGATTTTCAGATGACTTTTCGAGAGTAAATCTAGCCATTCTGGTTGAGTGATAAGATAGGATGAGTGAGCATCATAATCGATATTAAATGAGGCGTTGGAGATGAAATCCGATATAACGAAATGACCTTCATGATTTAAGTGATTCCGGATATTCCAAAATAGTTCTTCTTTCTTTTTGATGTGACAAATGACTTCAAATCCATAGATCAGATCGTAATGGTCTGGAAACTCATCTTGGGAACTATCTCCATTCAGAATTTTAATTCTCTGTTCCAGGTTTAATTGATTGATTTTTTTGTTTCCCAATTCTACTTGTCGATCTGATATGGTATAGCCACAAAGTTCTAAGTGATTATACTTCTGACCTAAAGCCATTAAATCTGTACCATGGCCACAACCGATATCTAGAACTTTCTGACAAGCAGAAAAGTCCACTTTCTGCCAACCTATATTTCTGATTTCTTGCTGGGCTGTTGATGCTAATTCCTGATATTTTCCTTGTGTTTTTAATTTGGCAAATAGAACCCATGAGAATCCTTTGATAATTCCTGGCAAAGGAATATAGTTCAAAATGGCTTCTTCATCCATAAAAGAAGCCAATTCATCATAATAGTCCCCTACGATATCGCGTTGATTTTGCAGAGTTTTATGATTCCAGGTTTTTAAAAGCTTTAACAGCTTAGGCAATACTATCTGTTCTTCTGCTGTCAATTCTTCAAATGAATTCAGTTCTTGAACGACTAGATCGGCTTGTCGATCTAGTCGTTCAAGAGCTAAATTTAAACTTGGATTCGTATTCCTGTTATTCTGCTCTTGATTTCTAGGCGGTTCTACCCAATATCTTTCTCGCTGAAATGGATAAGTGGGCAATTCTATTTTCTGATGAGAATAGTCTCGATCAAAACCTGACCAATCGACTTTAGCACCTTGTACATACAACGTCCCCAAACTTGAGAGGATCTGTTGCCATTCATCTACCCCAGGACGTAGGGAGGGTAACCAAATACCGATATCTTCTGGTATACATTGACGACCCATCCCTAATAATACGGGTTTGGGCCCAATTTCCAAGAATATCTGATAACCTTCTTCCCTGAGCGTTTTCATACTTTGAGCAAATCTTACAGGTTGTCGGATATGACGAACCCAATAGTCAGGAGTAGCAATTTCTGCACCTATTTTTTCACCAGTGACATTAGAAATGAGGGGTATTTGAGGCTGACTATAGGTGACTTCCCGAGCCACTGCTTCAAACTCAGGTAACATGGGTTCCATTAGGGGCGAATGAAAAGCATGGGATACTTGTAGTGGCTTGGTTTTAACTCCTTCTGTTTCTAATTGACGACAGAGGGTTGCGATCGCCGCACTCTCCCCGGAAATCACTATACTTTCTGGCCCATTTATGGCGGCTATTGTTACTTGGGAGTTCGATTGTGCGATCGCTTCTCTGACTTGAGATTCTGATGCTAACAAAGACACCATTTCTCCACCCGAAGGCAACTGTTGCATCAGTCTTCCCCGCATGGCGATTAATTTTAGACCCTCTTCTAAACTGAAAACTTCTGCTACACAAGCTGCCACATATTCTCCCACACTATGTCCCATAACTGCATTGGGTTTAATCCCCCAAGATTCCCATAATTTAGCTAGGGCGTATTCTAGAGAAAATAAAGCGGGTTGCGTATAAGCAGTTTGATCTAATAAAGAAGCATTTGACTGAGAATAGATAACTTCTAATAGAGGAATTTCTAGATATTCTTTTAGGATTTCATTGCATTGGTCTAAACTTTCCCGAAATCGGGGTTGAGTCTCATATAACTGTCGTCCCATATCCACATATTGAGACCCTTGCCCAGTAAACAGAAAAGCAATCTCTTTCTCTTGGCTTTCTGCTTTTCCTCTTACCACGCCAGTTCTTTCATGATTCTGAAGGAAATCGGCTATTTTTTGCTGTAGATCGCTGTTTGACTCTGCTACTATGGCTAATCTTTCGGCAAAATGTGTCCGCCCCGTATTGGCACTGAAGCAGATATTTTGTAGTGATTCTTCAGGGTTGAATGCTAAATAAGTTTGGTATTTTGTTGCCAGCTCTCTCAGGGCTGGATCTGTCTGCGCTGATAAGGCTAAAATCTGTTTTGGACGTTCGAGATTGCTATCAACTTTGACTGTTTCTCGGTATTCTTCCAATACAACATGAGCATTAACGCCACCGATCCCAAAAGAGCTTAAACCTGCACGTCTCGGAATCTCTTCTCCCGATTCATTTTTTAATCGCTTCCACTCTTGATTTTCCTCTAGCATATAGAATGGAGTATCTTTAAGGTTAATGCGTGGATTTAAGGCTTTGAAGTTCACTATGCGGGGCAGTTTTTTGTGCTTCATTGCTAATAGAACTTTGATTAATCCCGCAATTCCTGCTGCTCCTTCTAAATGCCCAATATTGCTTTTGACTGCTCCTATCCCACAGTAGGATTTCTCCGTTTTTTCAATTCCATACTGCTGATAAAGTTGTCTGTAGGCTCTTTTCAGGGCATTAATTTCTATCGGGTCTCCCAATGGTGTTCCCGTTCCATGAGATTCTATGTAAGATACTGTATTGGGAGAAATATTGGCTTTGCTATAGGCGGAACGAATGACTTGGGCTTGGGCATAGACATTGGGAGATGTGATCGTTCTGGCTTGTCCTCCGTGATTAATCGAACTTCCTTGAATGACACCATAAATGCGATCGCCATCTTCTATAGCTTTGGTGAGAGGTTTTAATAAAACGACTCCAGCTCCTTCTCCCCTAACATAACCATCTGCATCACTACTAAAGGTTCTACATTGTCCTGTGGGCGATAACATGCCCAATTGACTCATCTGGATGTAGGTTGTTGAAGTAAATAACACGCTCAGTCCACCGACTAATGCCATGTCACATTCTGATTCTTTGAGAGATTTCAGGGCGTAATGAAGAGCAACCAGTGAGCTTGAACAGGCTGTATCTATCGGAATACTTGGACCATGTAGGTTAAAAAATGAAGAGATCCGGTTGGGAATCATACAAGTCCAAGTGCCTGTTCCACTATGACCTTCTACATTCTCTTGATTTTGGTTCATCAACAGAATAGAGTCATAGTTGCACGCCCCGATAAAAACACCGATATCTTTTCCTGAAACTTGAGAGAGTGAGTACCCTGCATCTTCGATACAAGACCAGCTCAATTCCAACATTATTCTATGTTGTGGGTCTACTTTTCTTGCTTCTCGGGGAGAGATGCTAAAAAACTGGGCATCAAACTCATCTATCCCTTCAACTAATCCGCCCCACTTACTGATTGTCTTATTCGGTTGGTTAGGAATAGGAGAATAATGCTTTTTTAGGTCCCACCTTTGGAACGGAATTTCACTTATGCTATTGACTCCTTTTTCCAGATTTTCCCAATATTGATTGTAGTCATCAGCTCCAGGAAACCGACAAGCCATACCAATAATTGCAATGTCAGCACCATTCTTCTGTTCAATGGAATATTTCATAAACTCAACTGATTCCTGATGCACTGGAAAAACGTTTTGATTTAATTTTCGATCCCCATTAGAAGAGCCAATAATACAATGATAACTATAGGATAGCTTCGCTATGGAGTTGCAATTGTATTCTGGATCTTGAGACACTTTAGCACAAGAACACCTTTTTCCTCACCTCTTAACAAAAATTAACAATTGATTGTCAAGAAGTATTGACAAAAACTAGAGATTACTTAATTTCAAGGCTACCATGGAATGTTTGGGATTAACTTTAGGGCACTGAAGTTACTGCAAATCCCTTGATAATGCTGTCTCTTTTTGATTTAGAGGAACTAACTGTGAGTCCAGAAACTTTAACCCCGACTGATGCCCCCCCAGTTTCAGAAAAAGCTTATGATCCATCAGAGTTTAATCAGTATGTAATGTCTACTTATGGGCGGTTTCCGATCGCCCTAAAACAAGGAAAAGGTTGCCTGGTTTGGGATACTCAAGGTCGAGAGTATTTAGACTTTGTGGCGGGAATTGCCACCTGTACCCTCGGTCATGCTCATCCCGCTTTAGTGGAAACAGTCGTACAACAGATTAGCAAGCTGCACCATGTATCGAATCTGTACTATATTGAAGAACAAGGGGCATTAGCCCAATGGTTAGTCGAACATTCTTGTGCCGATCGCGCTTTTTTCTGTAATTCTGGTGCGGAAGCCAATGAAGGTGCGATTAAATTAGCCCGCAAATATGCCCATACAGTATTGCAGATTGAAGACCCGATTATCCTGACGGCAAAAGCGAGTTTTCATGGTCGCACCCTAGCTACTGTTACCGCAACCGGTCAAGCCAAATATCAAAAAGGGTTTAGTCCTCTGGTTCCTGGATTTGCCTATGTGCCCTATAACGATTTTGAAGCCGTAAAAGAAGCGATCGCCTCCCTGGATGCCCCAGAACGGCGTGTAGCTGCCATTTTACTTGAACCCTTGCAAGGTGAAGGAGGGGTGCGTCCTGGAGAATTGGAGTATTTCCTGCGCTTGCGCCAGTTGTGCGATCGGACCGGAATTTTGCTGATTCTGGATGAGGTGCAAGTGGGAATGGGACGTACGGGGAAACTCTGGGGATATGAGAATTTGGGTATTGAACCAGATATCTTTACCTTAGCCAAGGGGTTGGCTGGCGGTATTCCCATTGGTGCTCTGCTCTGTAAGCAGTTCTGCGATGTGTTTGAACCTGGAAACCATGCCAGCACGTTTGGCGGTAACCCCTTTGCTTGTGCCGCAGCGCTGACTGTCTGCCAAACCCTGGAGCAAGAGCGGTTAATTCAAAATGTGCAAGAGCGGGGCGAGCAACTGCGGAAAGGCTTAAGGGCGATCGCCGCTAAATATCCCCAGCTCATTGCTGAGGTGCGCGGATGGGGGTTAATTAACGGCATGGAACTGCAAGCAGAAAGTCCTTTAACCTCGATCGAAATTGTCAAAACAGCCATGGAACAAGGCGTTTTATTGGTTCCCGCAGGGCCGAAAGTAGTGCGCTTTGTGCCTCCGTTAATTGTGTCTGCGGAGGAAGTCGATCGGGCAGTTACTGAGGTAGACAAGGCGATCGCCAGCCTAGCATAAGCTCAATTTCCTGTAGGGACTTTCTGGCCAGAAAGCCCCTACAACATGCGCATTATCTATAATGTAAGTTAGACTTCTTGCGTCAGTGGGCAGAAAATCAGTTGTAATACAGTCTAATTCTCATGCACCGATGTATTGCAACCTATATGCTCTATTCTCTAGCGCGAAGCACTGTATCCTGTAAGAAGTTCTCTTGTAGATGTCCGAGTCTTCTGTTATGTCACAACGATCTACACGCATTTGTATCCTCGGTGGTGGTTTTGGCGGGTTGTATACTGCCCTACGTTTGAGTGAGTTGTCTTGGGAGGGACAGGAAAAACCAGAGATCGTTTTGATCGATCGCCAAGACCGATTTTTGTTTATGCCCCTATTGTATGAATTGATTACGGGTGAAATGCAGACTTGGGAAATTGCTCCCCCTTATGCAGAGCTGTTAGCCGATACTGGAGTCAGATTTATCCAAGCAGAGGTCAGTCAAATTAATTTGGAGACTCAAGACGTTACCCTAGACTCAGGACAGGTTCTGCACGGCGATCGCATCGTGTTAGCGTTGGGCGGAGAAACCCCCCTAACTTGGGTTCCTGGATGTCAGGAATATGCCATTCCCTTTCGGACACTCGAAGATGTCTATCGCCTAGAAGCCTGTTTGGGAACCTCGATCGCATCGGAAGAAGAGGTCATTCGGGTGGCGATCGCAGGCGGGGGCTACAGTGGCGTAGAATTAGCTTGTAAATTAGCCGATCGCTTGGGTGAGCGCGGGCGCATTCGTTTAATCGAAAAAGGGGACTGCATTTTAGCCAACTCTCCAGAGTTTAACCGCAAAGCAGCCGAAGCCGCCCTCAAACAAAAAGGAGTGTGGATTGATTTAGAAACCACCATTCAAGCGATCGCCCCTGATTCCATCTCCCTATTGTATAAAGGTCAGGAAGATACGATTCCCGTCAATATAGTGTTGTGGACAGTAGGAACCCAAATTCCGCCGAGTATCCAAGGTCTAGAGCTGAAAAAGAATCCTCGCGGCCAGATTACCACGACAGCCACCCTACAGGCGATCGATTATCCCCATTATTTCATTCTTGGCGACCTTTCCGACTGTTGCGATGCTGAGGGTCAAGTCTTACCAAAAACTGCCCAAGCAGCCATTCAACAGGCAGATTATTGTGCCTGGAATATATGGGCCTCTTTATGCGATCGGCCCCTGCTCCCAGTCCGCTATTCTCACCTCGGTGAAATGATGGCTCTCGGTATCGATAATGCCACCTTAACGGGTTTAGGACTTCAGCTCGATGGCCCCCTGGCCCATATTGCCCGTCGTCTTGTTTATCTCTATCGTCTGCCCACCCTCAACCATCAATTAAAAGTCGCCTTTAACTGGCTTACCCAACCCTTACAAGAGATAATGTTAAATTAGATCATCAAAGGCATCACTATGTCAAAACCAAAGGTTATCTTTTTAGATGCTGTGGGTACGCTCTTTGGAGTACGCGGCAGTGTAGGAGAAATTTATAGCCAATTCGCACAAGGATTTGGAGTTCAAGTTTCTGCCGATCTGATCGATCACACGTTTTTCGAGAGTTTTAAAAAAGCTCCACCAGCCGCCTTTCCAGACATCGATCGTCAAGAGCTACAGTCCCATGAGTTCGACTGGTGGAAGGCGATCGCCTTTGCTACCTTTGAACAATCTGAGGTCATAGATCAGTTTACTGATTTCGATCGGTTTTTCAATGAACTCTATCATTATTTCTCTACCTTCTATCCCTGGTTTGTTTATCCGGATGTGAAAATTGCCCTCTTAAGCTGGAAAAATCAAAATATTGAATTGGGGGTGATTTCTAACTTTGATTCTCGTTTACATAAGGTTCTCAATGCTCTAGGTCTACAGCATTTCTTTCAATCAATTACCATTTCTACAGAAGTTAGTGTAGCTAAACCGAACTCCAAAATTTTCCATACTGCCCTCGCTAAACATGGTTATAAACCCCATCAAGCTTGGCATATTGGCGATAGTTACGAAGACGATTATCTGGGTGCAATTGAAGCCGGTTTTTCTCCCATTTGGCTGCAACGTCAATCCCAACATCCAGAATTATTTAAGGTAGCGAAAGGCAAAGTTTGGTCGGGTTTACAAGCTACGGCTTTCTCTTAGAGATACAGCCGACATTAAAGGAGTTTCTATTTCTTCTTCTTCACTAAAAATATAATCGGAGTCAAAGATAAAAGCATTGTGATGACGAATGACAGAAAACCCTAAGTTAGTTACTGTTTCAGTCTTAAATGTCGCCATAACCAACTCCCACGCTTTCTTATCCGAAACTTCTGGCTTTTGGACAAAAAAGTTCCGCTTGGCAAAAAATAGACGCTCATCTTTGGGCGTAATAATATGGTTGATTTTATGGGTATATTGAATCGGTTTAATATACGTCTGAAGAAACCACTCTTGATTGATTTGCATTAAATAAAGTCGTTCATGTTGTAGCCAACTCATGCGAAACATCATCAACAAAAGTTCAAATCCAAGAGTGTAAGTGAATACATTCTTCTTTTCCTGTGGATCGACAACCAGTTGCAATACAGATTCGAGAAATATTTGCGGTTCACATCGTAAATCATGAGCAGAATGAATATAAAATTGCCGGATATAAATCCTTAATTGTTTTTCATTCAAAACCCTAGGAATTTGAAAGATCTGTAAATAATGTTCAACTTTTTCTTTAGTTTTTTGATCTTGAACTAATTTAGCGACAATACCATCAGCCGTATATTCATCCAAAAATTCGGCTTGCACTTCTGATGGGGCAGACAGTAATAGATGACACAGAGACAATACGTATCTTCTCTGTTGCCAAGACAAGCCTTCAGTCCATTGCCGGGCTTCTGAAGGCAATTGGGAAAGAATCGATTGCATAATTGGTAGGGGCGCGATCATCATATTGAGGAAGAATCTGAGAGAATTCAAGATACAGCGCTTTGTGCTGTAAGTTAAGTTTTACTTAATAAAACCCTGTAAAGGAGTAGGGGAATACCCCCTCAGCTACAGCAGGATTGTTTCCTTCCCCGTGTCGTCTTCATCCTCCTTATCTCCCTATCTCTCCATCCCAGGACGATCGCGAAATTTGTTGTAACTCTAGAATATTGCCATCTGGATCTTGGGTAAATAGGGCGGATCGTCCGGATGAACTCAGTTTAAAGTTACACCCATAGGCGATTAATTGTTGCTTTACTTCCTCTAGGGAATCAATTTCAAAGGCAATATGGGCATTGCGCCCCCATTTTTCCGGATTCCATCGAGTAATTTCTACGTCAGGCTGCATCATTAAGTGCAGTTGATAGTGTCCAATCTGATACCAAATACCGGGAAATTTCAGTTGCCGATCGATTTTGGTTAAACCGAGAACGCTACTATAAAAGTGTTCGGCTTTGTCTAAGTCTGACACTAAAATAGCGGTATGCAAAGATTGTATAATTTTCATTGATTACCCCAATTGCACAATAGAGACAGCAATTTCGGCTACAAGAGATCGCCCAACCCCACTTTTTTGAGTTGGCGACAGCCAGAAAAAGCGAGATTTAGGGGATCGAAAGGTACATCATAGCAGAAGAAAGTGCTGTAATTCTAACCGAGTTGGCGTTGAATCCAACGGCGGAAATCTTGGATAATGTCTAAATATGCTTGGTTACCCACTTGGGCTAAAAATTGGCTGATTTGAGTTATCTCAATACCAGGAAAAGCTAAACTTTCTTGGGCTAACTGATACTGGCGATCGCTCAATACATAAATCTCAAAGGACTCACCATCATAGCGCCAAATCTCGGAGACTCCTAATTGAGCATAAATGAGTAGACGGTTTATGGAACTGCTGGTGATGTCAATTTCGATGACTAAATCTGGAGGAGGATCGATCGCCAAATCAATCCAAGTTTTCCCTTCGATAGCGCTTAAGTTTTGGATATAAAAGCACTCATCTGGTTCTGCACCACTAACATCTGGGTGTTTTAAGGTGATTGAACCCAGGGGTTCGATGTTCAGGGTTAACTCTTCAGCTAGAGTTTCTACAAACCTACCGATAACTCGTTTGTACCGTTCATGTTCGGGGGAAGGAGCCATGATTTGCAATCTGCCGTGATAGTATGTTAGGCGTAAACGGCGATCGCTCAATTCTTGCAGTAAGCGATCGTAAGTCTGCCAACTAATACCGGACAAGTGAATTAATTCTCTAGGGGGAGCCAGGGAAGTCATATCAATTAAAAATCAAAAATGGGTCTGGGTTGTTGGTGGGCAGGAGAATGAGCCATCTTGCCCTGCCCACCCTATGATGATTGACTTAGTTTTTAACTGGTGTTGTCCACCAGGCGATCGCATAGGGTTGCTCTGCCTCATTCACTTGCTGACGATAGTAGACACGAATTTTATACTTGCCTGCGTGGGGAATGCGATAAAATAGATGTTCCACACTATCAACATCACTTATCGAAGATCCAATGCTATCGCGCACATCTGTAGAATCAGCGGGCATCAGAAATACATCTAAATTATTGAGTCCCCGGTCTTCAAAGGTTTCTCCTATATCATACGCCTCATTTTGATTCTGGTCTTGAAGTTCTACTAAACGATTCCAAGCGAGGGTAACACTGAGCATACTCCCCTGCTGTAAGGGTTCTTGCAAAATATAATCTTGATAACTGCCAGCGTTCTCAATTTGGTCATAATTCCAACCGATCGCCGGAACTGGATTCTCTGGAGTCCACTGACCGGCACTAAACTGTTCATAAGCACGACTGGCATTTAAATGACCTGCTCCCATTTGAATATCCAGGGGAATGCGGGCATCAGAATAGGCTTCTGAAGTGAGCCAAGAGTGATGCTGTTGATCGTACAAGGTGCGTGACATACCCAGATTGAAGCCATTGCCCAAATCTTGAATCTTATCGGCACTATTGAGTAATACGGCTTTCATGACCTCTTGCTGACGAGCGTGGATTGTCCATGGGGGACTAAGCTCGGATTTTAAGGGATCGGCTTTTACCTGAGCCAATTGGCGATCGCCATATTCTTGTAATAATGCTACCGTCGCCGTTGCATGGGGAGCCGCAAAACTCGTGCCACTCGAATACCCCACTGTACCATCTAAATTAATTAAAGGAACCTGATGACCTGGAGCAACCAAACCAATGGAGCGCCGATTATTGGTATTGGTTTCGTAGCCAATAATCTGACTGGGATTGCCCAAACTTGGATCGCCAATATTGGCAAAATCAATTTTAGAATAGCGATCGTTGTAAAGCTTCGAGAATGCCACCGTCACGCCATTGTAGGTATCCGTAGGAATGGAAATTCCTCCTCGACCCTGATTCCCGGCAATCACATAAAACACATTATGCACCCGTGCAGACCAATCAATACATTGGGTCAACAGTGCATTCCCATCGAGTAGAGGATTCGGCCGGGGGTCTTGATTCAAAGATTCTCCAAAACTAAAATTAATTGCCCGCAAATCCCCACTATTTTGCATCGCCAGATGTTGAGAAGCGAGGCATTCCTCTGCTTGGCCGCTGCGTCGTAAAGAACCGACAGCCGTGGAATACAGCCGCGCATCCGGAGCTACTCCAGGATACTGTTTATTCGAGCTAATCATCACACTGGCTACATTTTGGGCATGGGGGTCAACATGCTTATTGTGTTCGGCAAAGGCATCTCGAAAAAATACCCGCATGGGGGTGATGGGCTGATTTGAGTCAATTTTCTTATCAATTCCAAACATCCCAGGACGACCGATTTCCACTTGACCAATGGCGATTTTTTTCCCCGTTAAGTTATAAGGTAAATCATGCAAGTTTTGAGCCTCAATTCCTGCATCTCCTACTGACGATCGCAGCAGGGGGAAAGCAACGACCGGAATGCCCAACCCAGAAATCGCTAGGGTAAATAGTACTAATTTGAGCTTGCGGATCATCGGTTATGACTCCTATGGATGGGTAGTGTGGCTTTTTTGATGGTTCATCCCTAATTTACCAATTGATTTTGGCGATCGCACTTTTGTCTGCCCTTCACAACTCGCTTACCCCTTTAGCAGGTGACCCATAGAATCGAATTAGTCAAAAAAATCAGGCTCTGGACTCGCTCAATCCGGATTTTTCCGTCTGCCAGTGAAGAAAAAAACTAAGTATCTAGCCCTGGGTTAGGGAGCGTGAGAGAATAGGGCAAACCTAAACCAGGTAGAAAAAGCGCTTTTACGATTACTGGTTATCCATGACCCATAAGTAGAGCAAAAGCGCCTATGATATTCTCCAATGATAGTGTGTTGTGTGGAGTGTTCTTAAAAATGGTTCAATCTTTATCTAAACCTCAAACGCCGATCGCCAGTAGTCCAGAAATTTCACCCCTCAATCCCCTCTGGAACCCGCTCAATTTACCTCCTTCTCGCCTATTTGGGACGGATGGCATTCGGGGAAAAGCTGGGGACTTGCTCAATGCTCCCTTTGCACTTCAGTTGGGATTTTGGGCGGGACAAGTTTTGCGTCCTCAAGGGATCGGTTCTGGCATTGTGATTTTAGGCCAAGATTCACGGAATTCTAGTGATATGTTGGCCATGTCCCTGTCCGCTGGATTGACGGCAGCGGGGCTAGAGGTCTGGAATGTTGGATTGTGTCCGACTCCTTGTGTTGCCTATCTGACGGCAGAGACAGAGGCGATCGCCGGTATCATGATCTCAGCCAGCCATAATCCCCCCGAAGACAACGGTATTAAGTTTTTTGGCTCAGATGGTACAAAATTATCTCAAACGGTTCAGGGACACATTGAGGCGGCGCTCAGAGGACAATCACACCCGCATACCAGCACCCCTCACTGGGGACAACATTATCATCGCCCTGAATTGCTCAAACAGTATGCAACCGCTTTACATCAACCGTTGGTCAACACCCTGAATTTACAGGGAATGCGGGTCGTTTTAGATTTAGCGTGGGGGGCTGCGGTTCCCGTTGCGCCTGGGGTATTTGAGGATTTGGGAGCAGAGGTGATCTGTTTACACAACCGAGCAGACGGCGATCGCATTAATGTTAACTGTGGTTCAACTCATCTGGCTTCCCTGCAAGCAGCCGTGCAAGAACATAACGCTGACCTGGGATTTGCCTTTGATGGGGATGCTGACCGAGTCATTGCCGTAGACTCCGAGGGCAGACCGGTAGACGGTGATTATATTCTCTATCTCTGGGGATGTACTCTGCATCATGCCCAAAAACTCCCCAACCAAACCATTATCTCCACCGTGATGGCGAATTTAGGCTTTGAAAATGCTTGGGCAAAACTGGGGGGTAAACTCGTGCGGACTGCTGTGGGAGATCAGCATGTTCATGCGGAAATGGTAAAAAGTGGGGCCATGCTCGGTGGCGAACAATCCGGTCATATTCTTTGCCACCATTACAGTTTAACCGGAGATGGTCTACAAACCGCCCTGCACCTATCCGCCATTGTCCGTCAGTCGGGAACGAGCCTCACTGACTTGGTCAACCAAAGCTTCCAACCCTATCCCCAACTCCTCAAAAATGTGCGGGTAGAAGACCGCCATACTCGTTTAAATTGGCATACGTGCCAACCCCTGCAAGAGGCGATCGCCCACGCAACTGAAGCTCTCGGAAACCAAGGACGCATCCTGGTTCGAGCCTCCGGTACTGAACCTGTCGTTCGGGTAATGGTGGAAGCGATTCAAGATAATTTGGCTCTCCATTGGACAGACAACTTGGTGCAAGCCGTACAGCGCCATTTAGTTTAGAAAAAAAAGGGAGTCTGATGCTCATATCATTTCCCTATGAGCCTGCACTTAATTAATCGCCAGACTCCCTAAATCTTGTCGTGCTGTAGAGTCTGAAATCGTTGGGATAGAAATATGTATTTGAAATTATTTCGGTATTTTTCAATGTGATGTAGGAATAGCTTTTCATACATTTCATGGTGAATTCCGAGAATTGTAACATGGCACTCTTCAAGTTCTAGGAAGTTTTCAATCACCGATCCCTGCCCTGATAATTCAAAACCGTCTGGATGAATTACCTTTACCACCCCAGGTTCATGACAGTTTATTACACCATCAATTGATTGGGTTGATTCTATCTGAAGCAGCATTGATTCGAGCGCTCGAATAGAAATGTTATTCAATCGAATTAGACCAGATGCAACACCCATCGGAGGATCGCCTGATTCAAGAAGGGAAGTTCCAATTTCTTCCTGATTTATGAAGATCTTGTATATGCTTGTCATTCAGTAACTACAAAATACCACTCTAGAGAATAGATTGTGTTAATTATAATCTTCTATCATTTGTTCCAGAAACTCCATGACTTCATCGCACCATTCCACCCATTCTCGCTCGTAACGGATACCGCGGCGTAGGGTAAGATAGCGGAAGCGATCGCCAACAGAAGGATTCTGGCAATCCTGATAGAGGATTTCTTTTTCTAAATAATGTTTTAATTGAAGCTCGTGAATTTCCCTACGATGCTTAATTTCACGGATAAGTAATTGGCGATCGCCATAAGGTCCGGCTAACACCTTCACCAGTAAATCTTCTCGAACAGGGGTTGGAGTCGTGGGTTCGGCAAACCAGCGCCATAACTGCGCTTTCCCTTCAGCCGTGAGGTGATACACTTTCTTATCCGGTTTTCCAGGTTGGATAATAGTTTCATAATTAACCCAGCCTCGATCCTCCATTTTGCTCAGTTCCCGATAAATTTGCTGTTGACTGGCTTTCCAAAAACAGCTCACTTGCTCGTCAAAGTGTTTACTGATGTCGTAACCACTCTGAGGAGCATAGGAAAGCACGGTCAAAATCGTATGAGCAAGGGCCATAAATTTCTCATTGACATATTCAATAAGTTGAGTATAACCTGAAAGAGGATAAGCAACAAGTTGAATATCACTTTGTTGTACAGAAAAAGATGGGAGGCGAACATGAGTGCTGATTTTTCCGATTCATCGAAGAGCTTATCAGAGTCAGTTGTATTAATAACGGCTGAACACAATCAGGATTCTGAGGATGGTATCGCCACAGTAGATCGCCCACCACCCAAGCGGTGGCGATGGTTAATCGTCTTGTTAATCTTGCCTTTGGGGGTGTTTTTAGGGCGATCGCTCTTAAATCGTTCTCCAGTCAGCCAAGCAGAACCGATCATTGAAGAAAAACCATCGCTACCTGTACAAACCGAAAGTGCAGAACTGATTTCCAGCTATACGATTCAACGAAGTTATACCGGTGAAATTGTCGCCCGTCGCCGGAGTGAATTGGGTTTTGAGCGATCGGGAACGGTGATTAACCTGTTTGTTGATGAGGGCGATCGCATCAGTGCAGGTCAAGAAATAGCCGAGTTAGATATCCGTACCCTAGAAGCCGAGCGTCAACAACTCCTCGCCCAAAAAGCTGAAGCCAGCGCTACTCTGCAAGAACTTCGCAACGGTGCGCGAGCGGAAGATATTGCTGCTGCCCGCGCTGCTGTGTCCGAAATCGAACAACAACTGTCCCTCGCTCAACGTAAAACCGAACGACGTAGAGAACTCTATTTAGAAGGGGCAATTTCCCGGGAAGATTTTGATTTAGAAGAGTCTAATGCTTCAGCTTTAAGCTATCGCCTCAATCAAGCGCAAAGCGATCTAGATGCTCTGTTAGCGGGAACTCGGAAAGAAACAATAGCGGCTCAAGTGGCGCGAGTGCAACAGTTGGAAGCCAGTTTGCAAAGTTTAGAGGTAGAGGTGAGTAAAAGCGTGATTCGCGCTCCCTTTAATGGACGAGTGAGCGATCGCTTCATGGACGAAGGAAGTGTAGTTAGTCCTGGAACTCCAGCGATCGCACTGATCGAACAAGGTAGCTTAGAAGCGCGCATTGGGGTTCCCAGCAACACCGCCAATGAACTCAGAATTGGTGCAAACTATCCCATTCAAGTCGCCAACCAATCCTATCGTGGCACCCTCACCACCCTACTCCCAGAACTCGATAGCGCCAGTCGCACAGCTACTGCGGTTCTTGAATTTTCCCCTAATTTTGACCTCAGAGTAGGCGAAACTGCCCAATTACTCTGGAATGAAACTCAAGCTATACAAGGCTTTTGGATTCCTTCCACTGCCCTGCTGCCTGGCGATCGCGGATTATGGTCAATTTACGTCCTTGGCGAATCGCAAGGAAATAATATTTACAGGGTAGCTCGTCGAGATATCGAAGTTCTGCATACGGAAGGCGATCGCACCCTCGTTCGCGGAACCCTGCAAAGCGGCGATCGAATTATCACCAGCGGAACCCACCGCATCGTCTCCGGACAAAAAGTGAGTATCAATTAAGAATTAACAATGGGTAATCGGTAATTGCCCTATGCCCTATGCCCTATTCCCTATGCCCTATTCCCTATTACCTATTCCCTATTACCTATTACCTATTCCCTATTCCCTATTCTCCATGATTTTTTATCGCAATAAACAACTCCTCATCCTCTCCTTAATCCTCATCATTGTTTGGGGGATTTCTTCCTTCCTCACCTTACCGCGAATGGAAGACCCACAACTTGTTCAACGATTTGGAGCGGTGACCACTTTCTTACCCGGAGCTACACCCCAAAGAGTTGAATCTTTAGTAACCGACAAAATAGAGCAAGAATTACTGGAACTCGAAGAAATTGACCTTTTGGAATCTACATCAACCACCGGTTTATCATTTATTCAGATTGAACTAAAAGAAAGAATTACTGAGGTCGATCCAGTTTGGTCAAAAGTGCGCAGTAAACTAGAGGATGTTTCGGTCGAATTACCTCCAGGCGCAAGCGATCCGGAATATCAAGAGGGAGATCCTTCTGCAAATGCTTTAATTGTGGGATTAACCTGGGAAATTGACAGTGAGCCGAATTACACGATCTTACGTCGCCTAGCTGAAGGACTAGAAGACAAATTACGAACTATTCCGGGAACGGATACAGTGGATATTTTCGGTGTGGCAGAAGAAGAAATTCAGGTTGATGTTAATGCAGTAGACTTGGCACAATTGGGTTTAACTGCTCAAGAATTAGCCCAACAAATTCTAGCTAGTGACGCGAAGGTTTCAGCCGGGCAATTTCGCAGCAGTGAAACGGAGTTACTATTTGAAGTTGACAGTGAATTAGATTCCTTAGAACGGATTCGACAAATTCCCATTCAATTGGGCAATCAAGGGCAAATTACCCGACTTGGAGATCTTGCCCAATTGACCAAAGGATTAGAAGATCCCCCCACAGAATTAGCGATCATTAATGGTTATCCTGGAGTTTCTGTGGCGGCAAAAGTGGAATCAGATTATCGCGTCGATCTTTGGACAGAAGATGCTCTAGCTCAGTTACAACGTTATCAGGATAACCTATCCGATGGCATTGGTTTGGTGACTATTTTGGATCAAAGTAAATACGTGCAACAGCGCCTAGATGGTGTGATCCGTAACTTGATTCTCGGTTCTTCTCTGGTTATTCTTGTCTCTCTGGCGATCTTGGGTTGGAAATCAGCATTAATTGTCGGTTCAGCTTTACCCCTGGCGACATTAATGGTGTTTGGGTGCATGAAGATTTTAGAGATTCCCTTGCATCAAATGTCCGTTACTGGGATTATCATTGCCTTGGGGTTGCTGATTGATAATGCGATTGTGGTAGTAGATGAGGTACAGATCCGTTTGCAGGAA
Source organism: Roseofilum sp. SBFL (assembly GCF_017746885.1). Taxonomy (NCBI): domain Bacteria; kingdom Bacillati; phylum Cyanobacteriota; class Cyanophyceae; order Desertifilales; family Desertifilaceae; genus Roseofilum; species Roseofilum sp. SBFL. The sequence goes on from NZ_JAGHZH010000081.1 coordinate 17,346, forward strand.
GGAAAAGCACCCGGTAAAGCTGTGCAAGAAACGGTGAGCCATTTGTTTATTCCCCTGCTGGCTTCTACCTTAACAACCGTGTTAGCGTTTGTACCGATCGCGACTTCCCCAGGGGGGACAGGGGAGTTTATTGGCGCGATCGGCACAACCGTAATTTTAGCGATTATTAGTTCTCTCTTTTTATCTTTAACAGCGATCGTAACCTTGGTGGGGCGGTTGCACTATTGGCAACCTCTGCCCCAAAACTGGGGTTGGTTGCAATATGGGTTTAGCAATCGATGGTTAGATAAGGTTTATACTATGACCTTAAATCAACTGTTTCGCTTCCCTTGGTTAACCATTGGTTTAGCCTTGATTTTGCCGATTTGGGGCTTTTCCCAGTTTCCCACCTTAGAGCAACAATTTTTTCCCCCGACGAACCGCAATCAGTTCCATATTGAGTTTGAATTATCTTCGCAAACGGCGATCGCCGAAACCCAGAGGCAAATTCTGAGAGCGCGAGATTTAATTTTGACCTATCCTCAAATTGATGAGGTGCAATGGTTTCTCGGTAAAAGTGCCCCAACTTTTTTCTATAATGTGGTTGCCAATCGGGAAAATGCGCCCCAGTATGCCCAAGGGATTGTACAGTTAAACTCGACGGACAATTTACGGCAGACGATTCAACAGTTGCAACAGGATCTCGATGCCACATTTCCAGAAGCACAGGTACTCGTGAAACAATTGGAACAGGGACCGCCCTTTGATGCGCCGATCGAGTTGCGCTTGTATGGCTCAGATTTAGGGGAGTTGAGACGGTTGGGGAATCAATTGCGGGCGGAGTTAAGCCAAATTGAGGATGTGATTCATACCAGTGCAGATTTAACGGAAGCCTTACCCAAATTGGCGCTAATCGTCGATGAAGTGCAAGCCCGTCGGGTAGGGTTGGATAATCAGGCGATCGCCCAACAACTCGATAGCAGTTTGCAGGGTTCTGTTGGCGGTTCGATTCTGGAAGCAACGGAGGATATTCCGGTACGGGTGCGGGTAGCCAATAACACTAGAGGAAATCTGGATCGGGTGTCGGCGTTGAATTTGGTGGCTCCTCAAACTGGCGAAACCCTTCCTCTAGATAGTTTGGCGAGGGTGGACTTTGTGCCGGATATAGCTACGATTGCCCGTTACAATGGAGAACGGATTAACACAGTGCAAGGGTTTATTACGGCTGGAGCCTTACCTGATACTGTGTTACAGCGATTTGAAAACCATCTGAAGGAGATTAACTTTCAACTTCCCCCTGGGTATCGAATCAGCTATGGAGGAGAAGCCGATGCACGGGGAACGGCGATCGCCAATTTATTCTCGACAGTAGGCGTTTTGGCAATTCTGATGTCAGCCACCCTGATATTATCCTTTAATTCCTTTCGGTTAGCCCTCGTCATTGGAACCGTGGCGATCGCTGCGGTAGGATTAGCCCTATCTGCACTCTGGGCATTTAATGCCCTATTTGGATTTACCGCAATTTTAGGCACATTAGGATTAATTGGTCTTGCAATTAACGATTCGATCGTCGTTTTAGCCGCTTTGAGAGAACACCCAGAGGCTCGCTATGGTAACCGTAAAGCCACGGTTTCAGTCGTCTTCAAAGCCACACGCCATGTGATTGCCACCACCTTAACCACCATAGTGGGATTCATACCCCTGTTACTCGATCCTACTGGATTTTGGCCGCCCTTAGCGATCGCGATCGCCGGAGGATTAGGCGGTGCAACCCTACTCGCCTTGTACTATATTCCCTCAGTCCATCTCTTACTCTATCGCTCCCGCTCTAAAGTTCCCCATCTTATCGCGCAAAGTGCTGGGGAATAGGGAATGGGGAATGGGGAATGGGGAATAGGGAATAGGGAATGGGGAATAGGGAATGGGGAATGGGGAATGGGGAATAGGGAATAGGGAATGGGGAATGGGGAATAGGGAATGGGGAATACAGCAGTTTCCTCTGCTATGAGGTGCATTAATGACGGTTTTTAACAATATCTAGAACAGCTCAGAGC
>NZ_JAGHZH010000082.1:0-32679 GCF_017746885.1 Roseofilum sp. SBFL
AGTTTTTCCGGATTGGCAATTACTCTCATCACTTCACCCATTGCTGCACCGTGTCAATCAATTTCAATACTTTTTTTCGTCAGCATAAATCCCTTCACTTAATTCTCACTTGATTCGGCAGAGTGACAAAAGAGGGGTATAGTTGATTCAATTAACACTGAGACACTCTAATCTGTCTACAATAACGGTATATGTAGGGGCAAAAAATTTTTCGCCCCTACAAAAATTTCTCACTGTAAATCACCTGCGCTGATTCCAGAATTGATTTACGTCTTAACCAATTACGACTTTTCCCAATACCCTGCTTACTAACCAAATCAACCTTTCGGCAGAATAAACGTTCTAGCTCTTCCTGGATATCCCAAAACTCAAATCCATATTTTATCCCCAACCACTTCTATATGCACAATACAACTATGGACGCGCTTTCCCTGCAACTCTCCGACGGTTAACAATACATAATTCTGGCGATCTTCTCCAATAACCCGTTTGCGCTCTAGCCTCCCATGGGCATAGGGCAGTTTTGCGTATTCTACCAGAATATTTTTAATCACTTCATAATAACGATCTAGGGAATCCATTGCACAATTATCTCCTGCTGTTCATCGAAAACGATTAGATTCAGGCGTTTTTTCCTTAATAGAACTTCTCCAACAGGTTCTGTAAAAATCTCTTCAAATGCATCTTCTGATATGGCGAGATACAGACTTCTATCTGGATATGTTTCTTGCATGATATCATAATAAAGAATATACTGTCCTAATGCCTTTTCTAAATCATTAATCCGGGATTTGCCAATAAAGCTTTTAACTTCGGCAGCAATCTTTTGGTTGCCCTTTTCAGCCGACAGCCTAAAGTCGATTTTCCCAGTAATGGGGTTTGCGTTGCCAGTGCATCACCGCCACAATTAAGATTCTGTCTTCCTCTTGAATTTAATAAATAACACTATAAGGAAAACGCCCCATACGGCAACATCGTGTATTCGCTGATAAAAACGACCAGGCTTCAGGAAACCGTTTGATGCGATCTAAAGTGCGAACGAATTCATCTAAAAAAGCATCACCCAAATCAGGAAGGCAAATTTTGTAATAATGCTTTACAAATACCGTCAAAAGACAAAACTTTAGCCGGATGGGGTGGGCATGGGGCGAGTTTGCGGCGAGCCTGGTATCTTAAATCAAAGAATTGATCATAATAATAGTAAGCTTAAGCGCGAAGATCGCCCATTACCCTAACCATGCAGCCAACTGATTCATCGAAATTTACCAATAAAGCTTGGGAAGCCATTGTCAACTCTCAGGATGTCGCTCGTCGAGGGAAACATCAGCAGTTGGAAGTCGAGCATGTGGCGATCGCCCTTTTGGAGCAAGGAGGACTGGCTAAAACTATTCTAGAAAAGGCGGGAATTGATCCAGGACGGTTATTACAGCAACTCAACCAGTTTGATAGTCGGCAGAAAACCACCTACAATGTTGACCAACTGTATCTTGGTCGCAGTTTAGATAAGCTCCTCGATGAAGCCGAAAGTGCCCGCCAAGCTTGGAATGATGAATATATCTCCGTCGAGCATATTTTACTGGCTCTTGCCGAAGATCAACGGATTGGCAGGGAATTGGTGCGCCGGTTTAACCGCACCCGCACCCAACTCGAACAAACGATCAAAGACATTCGCGGCAGTCAAACCGTCTCGGATCAAGCCCCAGAAAATAGCTACAACGCTTTGGAGAAATATGGGCGAGATTTGACAGAATTGGCGAGATCGGGCAATTTAGACCCCGTTATCGGGCGGGATGAGGAGATTCGGCGGGTGATACAAGTCCTCTCCCGCAGACGGAAAAATAATCCGGTGTTAATTGGGGAACCAGGAGTAGGAAAAACGGCGATCGCCGAAGCCTTGGCGCAGCGTATCGTTAATAATGAAGTGCCAGAGTCTCTGAAAAACCGGCAACTGATTACCCTCGATATGGGCAGTTTAATCGCCGGAGCCAAATATCGCGGGGAATTTGAAGCCAGGCTGCGGGCAGTTTTGCGAGAAGTTACCCATTCTGAAGGGCAAATTGTCCTCTTTATCGACGAGCTACATACCGTAGTGGGAACCGGTTCCGGACAGTCGAGCGCCATGGATGCCTCCAATTTACTCAAACCCATGTTAGCGCGGGGCGAGTTGCGCTGTATTGGAGCAACGACTCTGGATGAATACCGCAATTATATTGAAAAAGATGCGGCTCTAGAGCGTCGTTTCCAACAAGTTTATGTCGATCAACCCGGTGTCGAAGATACCATTTCCATCCTGCGAGGATTAAAAGAGCGCTACGAAGTCCACCATGGAGTTAAAATTACGGACTCGGCGCTGGTAGCAGCCGCGAAGTTATCCAACCGGTATATTACGGATCGCTTCTTGCCCGACAAGGCGATCGATTTAGTCGATGAAGCGGCTGCTAAACTGAAAATGGATATTACCTCCAAACCGGTGGAACTGGAAACTAGAGATCGCCGGATCATGCAATTAGAGATGGAAAAACTCTCTTTGGATGGGGAACAAACCAAAGAACCCCAAGAAAGAGTCAGACGCATTGAGCAAGAAATTACCGAACTCAAGCAAGAACAGAAAAAATTAAACGATCAATGGCAAGGGGAAAAACAATTGATCGATGATATTAATATCCTCAAGGAATTAGAAGACCAGTTGCGCGTGCAAATTGAACAAGCAGAACGGGCTTATGATTTAAATCGGGCAGCGCAACTCAAATATGGCAAATTAGAGAAAACGGAACGGGAGCGGGAAACGAAAGAAGGACAACTTCAACAGCTACAAGAACAAGGTTCGGCTCTATTGCGCGAACAAGTGACAGAAGCCGATATTGCCGAAATTGTCGCTAAGTGGACGGGTATTCCAGTCAATAGTTTACTGGAGTCGGAACGGCAAAAACTGCTACACCTGGAGAGCTATTTACACCAGCGAGTGGTCGGTCAACATGAGGCTGTACAGGCGGTTTCTGAAGCCATCCGCCGTGCCAGAGCAGGAATGAAAGATCCCGGTCGTCCCATCGGTTCATTCCTGTTCATGGGTCCGACAGGGGTGGGAAAAACGGAATTAGCGCGATCGCTCGCTGCCAGTTTATTCGACTCGGAAGAAGCCATGGTCAGAATTGATATGTCCGAGTATATGGAAAAACACGCCATTTCCCGTTTAGTAGGCGCGCCTCCGGGATATGTGGGATACGAGGAAGGGGGACAGTTGAGCGAACAAGTCCGTCGTCGTCCCTATTCTGTGGTGCTATTAGATGAAGTAGAAAAAGCGCACCCGGATGTGTTTAATATTTTGCTACAAGTCCTCGATGATGGTCGAATCACGGACTCCCAAGGACGGACGATTGATTTCCGCAATACGGTGATTGTGATGACCAGTAATATTGGATCGGAGCATATCTTGGATGTTTCCGGCGATGATAGCCAATATGAAGAGATGCGCAAACGGGTACAAAAGGCACTCCGCAAACAGTTTCGACCGGAATTTCTCAACCGCGTTGACGATTTGATCCTCTTCCATGCCTTGGGTAAAGGGGAATTGGGCAGTATTGTCCATATTCAACTCAAACGCACTCAGCAGTTGTTAGCGGAACAAAAGATTACGCTGGAAATTACCCCGACTGCGGTTGACCATCTGGTGGAAGCAGGCTACGATCCGGTCTATGGGGCCCGTCCCCTAAAACGGGCGATTCAAAAACAGGTAGAAAATGCGATCGCCACCCGAATTTTAGACAATAGCTTCATCGAAGGCGATATCATTAAAATTGATTGCCAAGAGGGTGCGCTCGCCTTCAGTAAACTTAGTGATGTAATTGTATCTCCAAAACCCGAACCCGTTGCCTCGATCTCCGAGTAAAGAGAGGAAAAATGTCTGTACAATTTACCGTTTCTATCCCCACCTATAATGGCGCAAACCGGTTTCCAGAAGTTTTGGATAAATTGCGCCAACAAACTGGAGTTGATTCGCTCTCCTGGGAAATTATCTTAGTGGATAATAACAGTACGGACAAGACTAAACAAATTTTCCAAGAGTACCAAGAAAATTGGGATTTAGATATTCCCTTGCGCTATATCTTTGAGCCACAACAAGGACTGTCCTTTGCTCGACAATGTGCCTTCAAAGAAGCGCGAGGAGAGTGGGTAGGCTTCCTGGATGACGATAATTTGCCCTATCCCAATTGGCTGATTTCAGCTTATCAGTTTGGGCAAGCACATCCTAAAGCGGGAGCCTTGGGTAGTCAGGTTCACGGTTTATTTGAATCTCCTCCTTCAGAAGAGCTTAAACCTCTCCTACCTTATTTAGCTCTGGTTGAACGAGGTTCTAAACCCCGACTCTACCCTCCTCAAAATAACCTCCTTCCTCCAGGTGCTGGTGTTGTCATTCGCAAACAAGCGTGGTTAGAAAGTGTGCCGGAAAAACTAACCTTAAGTGGCAGAATCAACGGTAAGTTTATTAGTGGTGAAGATTTAGAGCTATTATCCTACATTCAAAACAAAGGCTGGGATATTTGGTACAATCCAGCGATGGAATTGGATCATAAAATTCCCCCTTGGCGTTTAGAACGAGATTATTTAATTCAGATGTTTCGGGGAATTGGTCTGAGTCGATATGTCACTCGTACCTTGAAAGCTAAGGATTGGCAGAGGGTTTTAATTTATCCCCTCTATATGATCAATGATACCAGAAAGCTTGTCATGTTGCTGTTGCGCTACCGCGATCGCGTCCAATCTGATATCGTTGCAACCTGTCAATTAGAAATTCTCCTCAATAGTTTGAGGAGTCCATTTTATTTGTGGATGCAAGGGTATTTTAATAAGACAATTGATAGGTCTAAAGTTTGAGAGATTCATTACTTATGACAGTAGATTTTACCATTGCAATTATTACTTATAATGGAGCCACAAGGATTCCAGAAGTTTTAGAGTGTTTATTGAAGCAAGAGATAAACTGTATCAACTGGGAAGTTTTAGTGGTTGACAACAATAGCGAAGATAACACTCGCGAAGTCGTTTTGCAATATGGGAAAACTTGGCGTACAGATAGTCAACTTCGTTATACATTTGAGAGTCGTCAAGGGGCAACTTATGCCCGATATCGTGCGGTAGCAGAAGCCAAGAGTAAAAGTTTAATCGGGTTTCTAGATGATGATAATTTACCGAAAGCAAATTGGGTTGCAGAAAGTGTTGATTTTGGCATAAAAAATCCTAATATTGGTGCGTATGGTGGAATCATTCATGCCCAACTGGATATCGATCCACCCAGTTATTTTCGCCAGATGAAAAACTATCTAACCATATGCAATCGCGGTTCTAAGCCTTTCCAATATAAACGTAGTAATAAGATTCGCAGAATTCCCCCTGCACCCGGTGTTGTGATTCGTAAAGAAGCTTGGCAAGAGGCGATGCCTGCTCCAGAAAAATTGTTAATTTCAGGACGAGATCCAAGGACAATGGCTGCGGGTGAAGATGCAGAAATGATGCTTTATATCCAAAATAGTTCCTGGGAAGTTTGGCATAATCCCAAAATGGAGATTTGGCATCATATCTATGCTCACCGCCTACAAGAAGACTATCTTCTGAAGTTAGCTAGAGGTTATGGTTTATCCAATCATTTAACTCGTTTAGCACGATATTATCCTTGGCAACGTCCCTGGTTGCAGTTGCTTCGACCTGCATATTTTATACGTGGTGGTTTAAGAGTGATGATGTTTTATTACAAAAATCGCCATGACTTAGATCATGATTTCTCTAAACAATGTGAGTTGCAATGCAAAATTGGCCAGATGTATAGTCCATTCTTAGGAATTTATACAACTTTGATCCATAAATAATGCTATGACGAGAAACAAGCGCAAATTGGGATTATAGAAAAGAGAATCGCTATCTGCCCACGATAACCTAGAAACTGAGTTTCTGGTGTATTGGGTAGAAACCCAGTTTCTTCTCACGGCTATTATCTAAACGGTTTCCTGTTGAGCGGCTGCTTTGGGTTGTCCTTGGGGTTGGAACTGGAAGAGAGAATAAACTACATTGCGGCGAATGGAAATCATCATCTCTAAGAACAGTTCATAGCCTTCACTCTTATACTCAATCAATGGGTCTTTTTGCCCATAACCACGCAGTCCCACAGACTCTCGCAAGGCATCCATTTGTTGGAGATGCTCTCGCCAGAGGGTATCAATTTGCTGGAGAATAAAGAACCGTTCTGCTTGACGCATTAACCCCGCTTGAATTTGGTCTACTTCTGCTTCTTTCAAGTCGTAAGCAATGCGGACTTGTTCGTGCAAGAAGGTTTTCATCTCCGCAAAACTCAGGTCTTGGAGTTGTTGGGGTTGTAAGTCTCTGAGTAGATAGACAAACTCTTGGACTTTACTCACCAGTTGCCCCAAATCCCATTCTTCGGCGGGCAGTTCTGGGTTAACATAGGCTTCCACAATATCGTCCATGGTTCGTTCGGCATAGGCTATCACTTGTTCTTTCAAGTCTTGTCCTTCCAAGACGCGGCGACGCTCGGCATAAATGGCTCGGCGCTGGTTATTCATCACCTCGTCATATTCAAACACCTGCTTACGGATGTCGTAGTAGTAGGTTTCGACTTTCTTCTGCGCTCCTTCCAGAGAACGGGTGAGCATTCCTGACTCGATGGGCATATCTTCTTCCACGCGGAAGGCATTCATCAGACCGGCCACGCGATCGCCCCCAAAAATTCGCAGTAAGTTATCCTGTAAGCTGAGGAAAAACTTTGTCGTTCCAGGGTCACCTTGACGACCCGCACGACCTCGGAGCTGATTATCAATACGCCGAGAATCATGGCGCTCTGTACCAATGACAAACAAACCACCGAGGTTAATCACCTCGTCATGTTCTTGGTCGGTCAATTCCTCATATTCCGAGCGAATTAGATTAAACACTTCCCGCAGTTTTTGAATCACCAGGTCATTGGTCGGCGCTTTTTCTGCGGCTACCGCTACCTTATCCTCAGCCGTCAATTCCGGTAAAGAGCGCTCCCCATACTCTGCTACGGCAAAATCAACGACTTCTTTCAATTTAGCTTGAGTACTCGCCGACAACTCGGTGGGGAAAATCTTCGGGGACACTTTCCATGTTTTCACCTTCTTATCCAAACTAAACCCTTGGGCAGCCTTCCGTTTACCTGTACCCGCCACTTTCTGTACGCCCAAGCCATCCTCATCTTCTGGCTTCACAATTCGGGGCATAAAATACTCCCGCAACTTCAACCGGGCCATATAATCCGCGTTTCCACCGAGTATAATATCTGTACCCCGTCCTGCCATGTTCGTGGCAATGGTAACTCCCCCTTTGCGCCCGGCTTGCGCCACAATTTCCGATTCCCGCTCCACATTCTCCGGCTTCGCATTCAGCAACTGATGGGGCACACTCAATCCGCTCAACAGCTCTGACAAGACCTCCGACTTCTCCACACTCGTGGTTCCCACCAGAATTGGCCGACCTTCTTGGTAAAGTTCAGCACATTCTTTTGCTACCGCTTTCCACTTCGCTTCCTCTGTTTTATACACCACATCGGCCATGTCTTTGCGCCCTGTAGGTCGGTTGGTGGGAACAATGGTCACCTCTAAGTTATAGATCTTCTCAAATTCCGCTTCCTCTGTTTTTGCCGTTCCCGTCATTCCCGATAACTTGGGATAGAGCAAAAAGAAATTCTGATAGGTAATGCTAGCCAAGGTTTGGGTTTCTGGCTGAATCTCTACATGCTCTTTAGCCTCAATGGCCTGATGCAGTCCATCACTCCAGCGACGACCCGGCATTACGCGACCGGTAAACTCATCCACAATGACAATTTCATCGTCCCGGACAATATAGTTAACATCCTTAATAAATAATTCCTTGGCCTTAATCGCGTTAAAGACAAAATGGGCCCAAGGGTCATCTGGATTAAATAAGTCGGCAACTTGTAAAAATTCTTCAGAGGCAATATATCCGTCATCGGTTAACAGCACATTACGGGCCTTTTCATCGACTTCATAATGGCCATTACCACTTTCCTCATCTAAGGCAACCAAACCTTGGGCCAGTTGAGCCGCTCTAATATATTTTTCACTGGGCCGGTCTACTTGGCCTGAAATAATCAGAGGGGTTCGCGCTTCATCAACTAAGACGGAATCGACTTCGTCAATGATGCAGAAATTAAACGGCCGCTGCACCACTTCAGCCATGGAAGAAGCCATATTATCGCGTAGATAATCAAATCCGACTTCGGAGTTGGTCGCGTAAGTAATATCACAGTTATAGTTTTTGCGGCGTTCTGAGGGGGGCATATTCTGTTGAATCAAACCCACGCTTAATCCCAGGAACCGATGGACTTGCCCCATCCATTCTGCGTCCCGACGGGCCAGGTAGTCATTGACGGTAATCACATGAACTCCTTTGCCGGTGAGGGCGTTTAGATAAGCTGGAAGCGTAGCCACCAGGGTTTTTCCTTCCCCGGTTTTCATTTCTGCAATCTGGCCATCGTGGAGAACCATCCCCCCAATCATTTGTACATCGTAGTGGCGCATTCCCAAGACGCGCTTGCCTGCTTCGCGCACGACGGCGAATGCTTCGGGGAGGATGTCATCGAGTAAGTCTTTTTGTGCTTGCTCAGAACCTGCTTTTTCCAAACTTTGCTTAAATTCTGCGGTTTTGCCCCTCAATTCGTCGTCTGATAGACCTTGAATGTCTTCTTCGTAGAGGCTGATGTCAGAAACGAAGGGCTGATATTTTTTGAGTTTGCGGGTGTTGGGGTCACCAAACAGGTTTTTCAGCATAATCGATGTACTCTACCAGACACTTTGAGGGTAATTAAAAACTTCTCCTCATGGTATCACCTCTAAGATGGGTAATGGGTAATGGGTGATGGGTAATCACCGTATCCCGGCATCTCTATCTCCCCTATTCGCGCTAGGGAATGGGGAATAGGGATATTACATGCCTTTAAAGCCAACGGAGCGGTCTAGTCCAGAAGCGGATAAGGGTTTGGGAGAAGGGGGAGGGGAGAGATGATTAAGGCCGATTTGGTTGAGAATGATGGCGATCGCAATGACTGAGCCGCCGATATACTGGCCGAGGGTGGGAACTTCTCTGACAATGAGATAGGCAAAGACTATGGCAGCTAAGGGACTGAAGGCATTAACAAGGGAGACTTCGGACGCATTGCTGAGTTTGAGTCCTTTGAGCCAAAAAAATTGCCCGCCAACCACGATGATGGCACTGTAGATTAACATCCATTGCCAAATTACAGGGGCAAAAACATCGGTAAAATGAGACCAACCAAAGAGTTTGACTACGATCGTGAAGAAAATTAGGGTTCCTAGGGTGGTGCGATAGAGGCTAAAAAAACCGAGAGAAATGTGTTGTAGGGTAATTTTACTGATTATAGTGGCGATCGCCGTCGCTACTGCTCCAGCAATGACTAACAATTCCCCAACTCCGATCTCGAATGTTGCCATCTCCACCATAGAATCTGAAGCAGGCGCAATGAGTACGGTTAACCCAACTCCGAGAAAGCTCAGGATAGCCCCAGCAATTACCCAAAGATTGACTCGTTCTTTAAGAAATAGAACGGATAAGGCTAACGTCAGTGGCGGTTCAATTCTGCCAATCAGGATTACATTACTGACGCTGGTTTGATCTAAAGCCCAAAATATAAGGGCTGGCCCTAATGCTCCTGATAATAGGGCAATCAGGCTTAAGAATACCCAATCTTTGCTCTTCAGTTTTTTCCAGGGATGGGTCTGGATTTCTTGACGATAGAGCAGAGTTAAAATAATCAATGCCCAAATATTGCCGACCAATAAGACATTACAAAAAGAGATAGGATTTCGACCGTTAATCAGGTGTTGTTCTCCTAAGTTGATGATTTGACGAGTGACTGAACTGGAGGCAGCAAAAATCAGGGTTGCTAAGATTAAATAAATGCGTCCTGGAAGGCGATCGAGGAGATTCATCGGGAATGGGGAATGGGGTGAGGGTTGCCCTGTCGATCCTATGTTAGCGTCAGTAGAATAAATTTTCTCCAAGTCATACCCATTTTGAATTTTTACTTTTTAATTTTTAATCGATCAATTGTAGTCCTAAATACCAAATATAGGTGTAATGTTCGCTAAGGTTCTAAGATAACTTAGACTTAGGGATAGGCTAGGCAGCCTATGCGTTTAGAGCAATTACAAGCATTTTTATCCGTTGCTAGAACTGGAAACTTTCAACAGGCAGCTCATGAGTGTGGGGTCACTCAATCAACGATTAGCCGACAAATTCAAGGATTAGAGGCAGATTTGGGAACGGCCTTATTTCATCGTTCTTCGATCGCCAAATTGACAGTGGGTGGAGCCGCTCTACTTCCCCATGCTCGACGCATTTGCCAAGAATGGCAAACGGCTCAACAGGAAATCTCGGAACTGTTAGCGGGAAAGCAACAGGAACTGTGTGTCGCCGCCATTCCTTCCCTTTGTTCGTATGGTTTACCCCTCGTTTTACAGCGATTTTGTTGGTCTCATCCAGATGTTCAGTTACGAGTAACAGCTTTAGGGAGCGATCGCGCCTTGAAAGTGCTTAAAGATGGTTTAGTAGACTTAGCCCTAGTTATGCAAAATCGTTTTTTAACCACTAGTGCTGAGTTGGTAGTCGATCCCCTCTTTGAAGAAACTATTGCCGTGTTAATGGCAGCCGATCATCCTTTACGTCAAGAACAAGGGTTATCTTGGGAAGCTATTTCCCACTATCCGCAAGTGCTATTTAAGGATGGATATGGAATGCAACGACTGGTTCATGAGCAGTTTAGCAAACACAATCTTCACTATCGAGCCGTTTTAGAACTGAATACCTTAGACGCTTTTCGAGGTGTGATTCGCCAAGGAGAATTCCTCGCTATTTTACCCGAATCAGCCATAAGATTAGCCTGTGAAGATCCCAGCGTGATTTCCTGTCCCCTACAACCGAGCGTTCATGATGGAGGAAAACCTCTAACGCGTAATGTGGTATTAGTCACCACTAAAGATCGGCTGCAAATTCCCCCTATTGAAAAGTTTCGTACCTTAGCCCTAGAATGTATTCCGCCTCAATTTGCTCGACAAGCAATAATTGCAAGTGGAAGATAAATTAGGTAATCGGTAATAGGGAATAAATTATGAGTAATTCTTTCCGAGAGCTGTTAAAAAAAGTAGGGAGTGGCCCCCATACTGGAAAACTACTAACTCGCACAGAGTCGGCCCAAGCCGCACGACAGATGCTACTTCAAGAAGCCACACCTGCTCAAATTGGTGCATTTATGATTGCTCACCGAATGAGACGACCGACACCAGAAGAGTTAGCTGGAATTTTGGATACTTATGACGAGTTGGGTCAAAAATTAAGTCCACGTCAGGACGGAGAAAAGGTAGTGGTTCTGGGAATTCCCTACGATGGGCGATCGCGCTTAGTTCCAGTCAATATCATTACCGTCCTCATGCTCAACAGGGTGGGTATCCCCGTGATTCTCCATGGAGGAACTCGGATGCCCAGTAAATATGGCATTCCCCTGATTGACCTGTGGAAAGGATTAGGCGTAAATTGGGAATCGCTTTCCCTAGATCAAACTCAGGAGATTTTTAACCAAACGGGTTTAGGATTTGTTTATCTACCTCAGCATTTTCCGAGGGCTGATAGTTTAGTTTCATTCCGGGAAGAAATTGGTAAACGGCCGCCTTTCGCAACTATTGAACTGATGTGGTGTCCCTATTCTGGGCCCGTTCATCTAATGACGGGGTACGTGCATCCTCCGACAGAAACCCTATTTAAACGAACTTTAGCCCTACGTGGGATTGAGCAACTGACGACTATCAAAGGCTTAGAAGGAAGTTGCGATCTCCCCCTGTCTCGGACTGCTATTACTGGACTCAGTGGCGATCGCTCTGTTGAGATTTCAGGGACTGAGAAGCCAGAAATCGTTCTCGAGCGCTTCTGTATTAACTGTCGAGACTATGGATTGACTCCATCCGATCTGTCCTTAGAATCAGAAGAGATGGCGATCGCTTCCCTAAAGGCCATTTTAGACCATCAACCCACCCCTCTCTTAAACTCTGCAATCTGGAATGGTGGATTTTATCTGTGGCGCTGTGGGTATTGTGATAGCGTAGAGACGGGTTTATCCATGGCTAAAGATCTCCTCTCTGGAGACCAAATCGCTAAAACTCTGGAAAACCTGCGCAAACAGGTCAATCCTTAAGCCATAACCCTATTCCTTATGATTCGGTTTCTCTATGAAAAAGATAGTTGTTGCCCTAGATTTTTCTGACCAAACCTCTGAAATTCTCGCCCATGCTCAGACTTTTGCCCAAATCTTCCAGAGCAAGCTATGGCTCATTCATATTGCCGATCCAGAACCAGAATTTATCGGTATGTCCACCGGGCCTCAAGACCAAAGAGACCGTCTAGCCGAAATCTACAAAAATGAACATCATCACATTCAAGAAGAAGCTAAATCGCTACGGGATCGAGGATTTGATACAGTGGGGTTATTACTTCAAGGCCAGACTGTGCCAGCCTTGTTAAAGGAGGCGGAAAAATTAGGTGCTGATTTAATTATTGTCGGTTCCCATGGGCGCAGTGGTCTGCAAAAATTTCTCTTCGGGAGTGTAAGTCAAGAAATTTTGCCTAAAGCTCCCTGTCCAGTTTTGGTTATTCCTCCCAAGGAAGAACTCGCACAGTAAGTTTTGAGAAAGTTTTGGGAAACGTCAATGCTCAAGTGGTTTAGGGTGAGTGAGGAGCAAATTGCCCAAATTCTAGATCGGGTGCGCTCAGAGTTACCAACGACAGAAGCACTACTAATTGGGAAACCGCAAACGGGGAAAAGTTCGATCGTACGGGGACTAACCGGGATTTCTGCGGAAATAGTCGGTCAAGGGTTTCGTCCCCATACCCAACATACCGAGCGCTATGCTTATCCTTCGGAAGATTTACCCCTACTGATTTTTACGGATACAGTGGGGTTGGGGGATGTCGAGCAGGATACGGAGCAGATTATTGAAGAGTTGGCGCAGGAGTTGGAAGGGGAGGCAGTTGGCGCAAAGGTCTTGATTTTAACGGTTAAGATTAATGATTTTGCCACGGATAGTCTGCGTCAAGTGGTACAACAACTGCGTCAAAAGTATCCTCAAGTTCCTTGTTTATTGGCGATTACTTGTTTGCATGAGCTGTATCCTCTGGATGTGGAGAATCACCCGCCCTATCCTCCAGAGTTTGAGTCTTTACAACGGGCAGCGTCTGCCATTGAGGAGGGATTTAAGGGCGATCGCTCCCTGGAACCGGATCGGGTGATTTTAATTGATTTTACCCTTGAGGAAGATGGGTATACACCGGTATTTTATGGTCTGGAACAATTGCGGGATACTCTGGGAGATTTACTACCAGAAGCTGAGTCTCGCGCTATTTATCAGCTTTTGGATCAGGGGGTGGGCAAGCAGTTAGGAAACCTCTATCGGGACGTAGGACGGCGATATATTGCTGCATTTTCAGTTATGGCGGCAACGGCGGCGGCGGTTCCCTTGCCCTTTGCAACGATGCCGGTGTTAACAGCACTGCAAGCATCGATGGTGGGAGTATTGGGTAAACTTTATGGCCAAACCTTGAGTGTGTCTCAGGCGGGAGGACTGGTGAGTGCGATCGCCGGTGGATTTGTGGCGCAAGCCATTGGCCGAGAGTTAGTGAAGTTTATTCCAGGCTTTGGTAGTGCGATCGCCGCATCTTGGGCAGCCGCTTATACATTTGCATTAGGGGAAACGGCTTGTGTGTATTTTGGCGATTTAATGGGTGGAAAAAAACCCGATCCCAGTAAGATTCAGTTGGTAATGCGTGAAGCGTTTCAAGGAGCAAAGGAACGGTTTAAGAATAATTAATAGGGCATTTTCTATTTCCTATTCCCTATTCCCTAATTCCCTATTCCCTATTCCCCAGCGCAAAGCGCTGTATAGAATTCGCCAATAAAAACCCCTCTCTATTTTGAGAGGGGAATTATTCAAGGGGGTAAGATCATTAGACTCGATTCAAGAGAGATCCTATTTAATGATCAGTTTACCTTGCATTCCTGCACCGCGATGGGGTTCGCAATAGAAGGTGTAGCTTCCCGATGCCTGATCGCTAGGGATTTCAGTAGTGTAGCTGTCACCCGTTTTAAACAGAAGTTGCTTCTGAGAGAGTTTAGGTTGTCCTTCAACTACAGCGTTGTGAGGGCCAAGCTTGTTATTGATCCAAGTAATGGTATCGCCAGCAGAGGCTTCAATATTACTGGGAACAAAGACCAGCATACCGTTATCAGCGCCCATTTTTACTTCAATGGTCTCTGCTGCGGCTGGTGCGAGGTTGATGCCAACACTCAGAAGGATGGCGATCGCCACACAAACAAGAGTTCGAGCCAAAGCTTTCATAGATTTCATCTCAAAGACGATTTAACTTAAGGATTTCTTAATTTTCTATTGTACGATACTCCGGCCACTTTTTCAGATCTCGCGTTATCCATACAGTGCCAAGTTCTCTCCATGAGGGAATGAGGAGATGAATAACAGACTCAAAGCCCTATAATCGGCGTAAAAATTCCAGGGGTAACCCATCTCTATCCGCAATAAATACTACTTCATAAACGCGATCGCCAATCATTTGTTGCATCGGTGCTAATAAAACCTTTAGGGGAGATGGATGGGGAGAAGCCGTTACTTTTGCTTGTAAATCCTGTAACCAACTCGGTAAATCCGAAACTGAATCTGTTAAATCAAACGACAGATGATAATATCCCGTATAGTGTTCATCCCCAAAGGCATCGGCGGCTGGGCGGGGTTGAGGAATCTGGATTAACTCGATCCGTCCCCCTAATCCTTCCAGCCAACAGGCTAACGTCATACCTGTAGTAAAGCGCTCCGTCACCTCAAATCCCAGGATCTCATAAAAGGCGATCGCCTCATGAATATTACCCGTGCGAATCGAAACATGGTGCATGAGACTTCTGCTTACTCAAACAAACGGAAATAAGGATAACGTACTGGTGCGCCCGGTTCCTTCTCCAAATCAAAATTAATCACTTCCCAGCACGGTTCCTCCGACGGGTCGGGACTAAATTCAACCGGCAATCCATATAATTTAGGGGGTTGGGTATCCTTACTATTGCGCCAAGTTGAATTGCGTTCTAAATAAGAATAAATTAAATCCTGATAGCGGCGAGCAATAATAATCTTAGTCGCCCGATATCCTTGAGTATAAAGCCGGTCTAAACCCTCATGGATCTCAAAGCGAATGCCATCTGGATGGGTGTGTTGTCGATACCATTGGTCTTTCCAGAGTCGCCAATGACGGCCAGACTGGAGATGGAGTAGCTCTTTAGTTTTTGGATCGGATTCAAACGCACCATGACGAGGACAAAGATAGGTATCCGTCAATGTCAACGCTGGAATCATTTGACGACAGTGAGGACACTGTATCTCTGGCCCGAAGACGGGATATTGAAACACAGGGTTGATCATGGAGCGTTTTTTGCCAGAAGAAATCGCACTTGTGCCAAGGATTGTAACACATGGCAGGTTATAGCGCTTTAAAGGGAATGGGGAATGTGCTAGCAGTTCGCGCTATATATATCAGGTATCTGTAAGGGTGAAAAAAATTTGCCCTACTAGGTCTCACTGTCATTGTCATTTGAGTACAAACCCAACATGAATCCCTCTGATCCTACGTTTCCCACCTACTGGGAACTCCCCGATACCTCCCCAGCAGCCTTTATTGCCTCGAATGCCACCCTAGTCGGTAACGTTCAATTCGGCTTAGGCTCTAGTGTTTGGTATGGCGCAGTGGTTCGAGGCGATGTGGAACGGATTGAGATTGGAGACTATACCAATATCCAAGATGGAGCAATTTTACACGGATATCCGGGTAAACCCACAATTCTAGAAGAGTATGTTACCGTGGGCCATCGAGCTGTCATTCATAGTGCTAACATCGGCCGAGGATCTTTAATTGGTATTGGGGCTATTATTCTCGATGGCGTAACCGTGGGTGAAGGCTCTATTGTCGGTGCAGGAGCAGTGGTAACTAAAGATGTCGCGCCCTTTTCTCTGGTGGTGGGAATGCCTGCAAAGCGATCGCGAGAACTCTCGAAAGAGCAAGCTGATGATTTAATTAAACATGCCCAGAAGTATTATCAGTTAGCTCTAGTTCACGCTAATAAAGGAACAGAGATAGGATTTACTGTCCCTGAATAGTCCACTGAAGCCATGCTTGCCAAAAGACATAAATCGCTAATAGTGCTAACAGTAGACGAAAACAAAATGTAATCACCCGATCGTCCAATTTTGGCAAAAATCGGGTACTGATTTGTGCCCCCACTAATCCACCGCTTCCTAATAAAATTCCAGCTAAGGGGACCACATTATTTTGCAGTGCATGACCGACACAAGCGGATAGGGAGGTGATGACAATCACCCCTAAACTGATGCGGACAGCATCTTTAATGGTTTCGCCGAGCCATAAAATTTGTAAGGGAACCATAATCACTCCTCCCCCTACGCCTAAAAATCCCGCCATAACTCCGGCGATCGATCCGGTAATCATTCTCGCGAAGGTGGGATTAAACTTGGGTTTCTCAATGGTGAGTGGGTTTTGGGTAATGTTCTTGCGGACTTGCACTAAGTAGAGGTTGAGCAGTAGGAGAAGGCCGAACGAAAATAGGAGGAGATGGGAAGGAATGCGATCGGCGAAAATACTCCCAAATTGAGCGGTAATAATTGCGGGTAATCCTAAGAGTAAGACTTGAGATAAGTTTAAATAACCCATGCGCCAGTTTTGCACGGTTCCCGAACTGGCAGTAATTAAAATGGAGAGGCTACTGGTGGCAACAGATTCTACCGGAGAATACCCTAATGTGGTTAATAGGGGCACTAAAACCGTTCCCCCACCAATGCCTAAAAAACCGGCTAGAATTCCGGCAAAGAGTCCTCCACTGGCTAATAAAATAATTTGGTTTGGGGTCATACTGGAAAACCTTGAGGAAGCATCTTTAGGGGAAATAGGCCATGAACCCCTTTTTGCGGTCGGTTCACGACTTGGGTAATCCGAAAAGAAGCGGCTAAACTACAGAGAACATAGGCTTCTTCTGGGGTGAGATCTGTGCAGTATACCAGCACCTGAATCATCTGTTCTAAGGCTTGTTCCAAAGCTTCGTCTAGGGTGGGGGCAAATCCCATGGTAATCAGGTCGGTTGGGGTTTGTGCCAGGGGGACGGGAAGGGGAAAGTTTGGATGGAGAATCACTTGAAGGGTTCCATTCATGGAGGTTTCAATGGCGGTGACGTTAACTTCGCCATCTCCTTGAGCTGCGTGACCATCGCCAACCGAGAGTAAGGCTCCAGGGACTTGGACGGGCAAAAATAGCCTCGCTCCGGCTTGCAATTCTCGGTTATCCATATTACCTCCAAATATGCCTGGAGGAATGGAAGAATGGGGTTCTGAGGGGGGAGCAACGGCTATAATACCAAAAAAGGGCTGAAGGGGGATTTTCAGGTTTGGATGACCGGGAAAGTGGGCAATTTGTTGGTCTAGGTCTAGGGGAATGAAGCGTAGAGCAGGATCGGGAAATTGTTGGGGTAAGGCTCCCCAACCGGGACGAATGGCGTTAAAACCGATGGGTAAACTGGGGGTAATTTGCTCTAGACGAATTTCTAGGATGTCGCCTGGTTGAGCGTTTTGGATGTAGATGGGGCCGGTGAGCAGGTGGGGGCCGGGGCCGATTTTGCGCTCAGGGGGGAGATGGTGACAGATGTTGAGCAGTTCTGGAGGGAAGAAGGCTTGGGGGGCGCGATCGCGTTCCTTACTCAGATAAAATCCAGTATAGGTCTCGATGTGGATGCGATCGCCCCCCTCCACCGTAAGCACTGGCGGAATTCGATCCGAAAATCCCCCCAAATGTACTGTCTCGCAAGTCGCTTTTAAGAAATGTTCTTTCATAGGTGAATCAAGGTCACGGGTCTTTATTCTCCCTGGATTCTACTCGTTTTCCTATATAATGAAGTGCCAAGTCCTGAACCAAAGCCAGTCGTCAGATGAATACGGATGCCCTGCTGCTGAAAGAACTGTTTAATTCATTTCGCCCCGATATGCCTCTGAAGCCGGGGGATTCTCGGTATGTCGATTGTGAGTCAGTGCGGGGAGACGAAGAGAAGGATATTATTAGCCAGTTGGGGGGCTACATTGTTAAAGATGACAATAATACTTATCAGCTCTATTCGGGACATCGGGGTGGAGGGAAGTCAACGGAATTAATGCGGTTGGCGAAATATTTAGAAGACCAGGGCTTTGTGGTAGTGTACTTTGCCGCAGCGACGGATGATGCGGGGGATTTAAGCTTTCAGGATACTCAATATCAAGATATTCTCATTTCTTGTACTCGGCAATTGTTGGAGAAGTTGAAAGATGAAGCAGATGCGTCACCCATTCAGAATTGGCTAGAGGCAAGGCGGAAAGAGCTAACGGAGTTGGCATTAACGGAAGTATCCTTAGAGCAACTGAATATTAGTGTAGCTTTATCCCAATTGGTAAAAATTACGGCGGCGATTCGTGCTGAACCGAGTAAACGGAAAGAGATTCGTAAGCTGGTGGAACAGAATACGGAGTCTTTGGTGAAGGCGCTGAACGAATTTATTAATAGTGCAAAGGCTTCAAAAGAGAATGGGGATCATGCTAATCAGGTGGTGATTATTGCCGATAATCTTGACCGGATTGTGCCCATTCAAGAGAAGGAAGAAGCACGTACCAATCTAGAGGATATCTATATTACTCAATCGGCAATGATGCGCGGACTGAATTGCCACATGATCTATACTGCGCCAATTTCTTTATTCTACTCTAGAGCATATAGCGAACTCGGAAGTATTTATGACAAAACTCAAGTCTTACCGATGGTGATGGTACAGTCAGAGGACGGTGAGATTTACGAGCTGGGAATGGCTAAGTTGCGAACGGCTCTGGAACGGCGGGTGGCTTATGTCAGTTCAGAACTGGAGTTAGTGCCGCAGGTTTTTGATCAAGAGAATACGGTAAACCTATTGTGTTTTAGCTGCGGGGGGCATTTGCGGGACTTGATGCATATGGTTCGGAATGCCGTGAACCGGAGTACAGCGTTACCCATTACCCAGAAAACGGTGAAACGAGCGATTTCTGAATATAGACAAGTGTATATGGAGACGCTGCAAGAGTCGGATTGGCCGTTATTGTTGGATGTACACGAGACGAAATACCGACGCAAAAATAAGGACTATCGCGATTTACTCTATCGGCGCTGCATTTTGGAGTATTGCTATTTTGATGAGAATGAGGAGCAGATGCTCTGGCAAGATGTGCATCCGTTGATTCGTGGCTCGAAGTTGTTTAAGCAGCGCTGGCAAGAATTCCAGAGTGGGGAGCATGAAGGCTGAAGCGTTTTTGGATTGGGAGGAAGAGGAGCTAGAACCGGAAACCGCAGAGGAAGTCTGGCAGCGCTTAATGCGGGGGATTCGCCAGAATGAGGGGGCGGGTTGGTTCTTTGTGCAGTACAGCAGTTCACCCCAAGAGCAGGAAACGGTTGAGCGATTACAACAGAGTTTCGGGACGGGGAAGGTTGCCCTCCTAGAACTGAACCGGGAATCGACAACGCTCTACCTAGAGGCGAAGGCACTCTATGAGCAAGAGGACTTTACGGTATTGGTGGTGCGGGGAATCGAGCAAGCTTTGTTTGCCTATGAAGATGCGAAGCTCTCGCTAGGTTGGAATAAGACTCAGGTGCGAGACTACAATCCCCAAGATGTGCCTCCCCTCCTCAATCATTTAAATCAAGTGCGGGAAGGGTTTTGGGAAGCTCTTCCTTGTGCCATTATCTTCATCATGCGTCGATTTGCTGTGCGCTACTTTATGCTTCGCGCTCCCGATTTTTATGACTGGCGAGTGGGATTGTTTGTGATTTCCAACTCAGCCAATGAGGAGCAAACCAGGATAGAGAGGGAAGAATTGAGCGAATATAGTCAGCTTTCCACAGTTGAGCGCCTGGAAAGAATTGATCGGTTACGGGAGAAAATCAATCAATCCGAACTAGCAACCGAAAAAGCAGATTGGTTAGTTGAACAAGGGTTGTTATTTGCGAGTGGAGAGGATCATCTGATTGCCATCTCAAGTTACGATAAAGCCATAGAACTGCAACTGGATAACTCAAGAGCCTGGCACAATCGCGGCTTTGCTTTGCATGAGCTAGGAAGGTATGAAGAAGCTATCTCCAGTTACGATAAAGCCATAGAACTGGAACCGAATGACTCAATTTCCTGGAACAATCACGGCTTTGCTTTGGATGAGCTAGGAAGGTATGAAGAAGCTATCTCCAGTTATGATAAAGCCATAGAACTGGAACCGGATGACTCAAGAGCCTGGAACAATCGCGGCTTGGCTTTGATTAACTTAGGAAGGTATGAAGAAGCTCTCTGTAATTACGACAAAGTTATAGAACTACAACCGGATAACTCAACTGCCTGGCACAATCGCGGTTTTGCTTTGATTAACTTAGGAATGTATCAAGACGCTCTCTGTAATTACGACAAAGCCCTGGAACTGCAACCGGATAACTCAAATGCCTGGAACAATCACAGCATTGCTTTGCGTAAGCTAGGAAGGTATGAAGAAGCTCTTTCTAGTGTTAACCAAGCTCTGGAACTGCAACCAAATTTCTCTCGTGCCTGGCCTAATCGGGGCTTTTATTTGGGTATGCTAGGAAGGCATGAAGAAGCTCTCTCTAGTTTGGACAAAGCCCTCGAATTGCAACCGGATAACTCAAATACCTGGAACAATCGCGGCTTGGCTTTGCGTAAGCTAGGAAGGCATGAAGAAGCTATCTCCAGTTATGATAAAGCCATAGAACTGCAACCGGATGACTCAACTGCCTGGTACAATCGCGGCTTGGCTTTGATTAACTTAGGAAGGTATCAAGACGCTCTCTGTAATTACGACAAAGTTATAGAACTACAACCGGATAACTCAACTGCCTGGCAAAATCGCGGTTTTGCTTTGGATAACCTAGGAAGGCATGAAGAAGCTCTCTCTAGTTATGACCAAGCCCTGGAACTGCAACCGGATAACTCAACTGCCTGGTACAATCGCGGTACTGCTTTGGTTAACCGAAGAAGGCATGAAGAAGCCATCTCTAGTTTGGACAAAGCCATAGAACTGCAACCGGATAACTCAAATGCCTGGCTCAATCGCGGCATTGCTTTGATTAATCTAGGAAGGCATGAAGAAGCTATCTCCAGTTATGATAAAGCCATAGAACTGCAACCGGATGACTCAACTGCCTGGCTCAATCGCGGTGCTGCTTTGGTTAACCTAGGAAGGTATGAAGAAGCTCTCTCTAGTTTGGACAAAGCCCTCGAATTGCAACCGGATAACTCAACTGCCTGGTACAATCGCGGTGCTGCTTTGTTTAAGTTAGGAAGGTATGAGGAAGCTTTCTCCAGCTACAACAAAGCAATAGATAGTTATGACAAAGTTATAGAAGTTATAGAACGGCAACTCGATAACTCTACTGGCTGGCGCAATTTAGTATTAAAGTTATTCAAGTTTATTTTGAAGTTAATGCCGTGGTGGTTGAAGAAGTGATTTACCTAGAAGAAAACCATAGAGTTACAAACGAATTTTTCTACTACTTGGAGCGATCGCCAAAAAGCACTCGCAAAGTTAAAAGGGAATGGGGAAGACGATGGCATAGAAACGTCTAATTTACAGTAACTTTTTGCCCCGTCACGGCAGATCGTTGGGCAGCACAAGCCACTTTAAGCGCGTATAAACTCGCCTGGGGACTAACATACAGGGGCGTACCTTCAGTTAAATAATCTAACACCTGGCGAGTATCTTGGGCAAAGAGTCCTCGACGAGTACCGACGGGAATTTCTGTGGTTTTGTCCAGTTGAATTAAGTCCCCTCGATCGCCTTCAAATATCAGAGTGCCTTGGTTTCCATGGGCTTCAAGTTTCCGTTCGGGTTGCCAAAAGATCTCCCCTTTACCATAAATAATATCGGCAATTGTACCGCTTGTAAATTGCAGTTGTGCAGTACAGAAACAGCCGTGATAGTATTCTGAATCTTCTGGCCAATAGCGGTTTTGGGCGTAAACCGTTTCCACTGTTCCTAATGCATCGGTGAAACGATGGATACAAGAGAGAGAAGCAACTAGAGGAAAGCCAAAGAGATCTTTTTGATAATTCCAGCGCTGGGGTGCAGGATGTTTGGGGGCAATTTTGCTATAGCGTAAATAGCTAATGTCTCCGAGTTGGGGTAGGGTTTGTTTGAAGGCTTGATGGAGTCCGCCTAAGATTTCGATATGCTCAATATGGAGAAGTTTGTGTTGGGTTTTCGAGAGTATCCAGAGGCTTTGGGCTTCCTCAAAGTTAAGTGCTAGGGGATATTCAACGACGACATGCTTTTGAGCGGTTAAGGCGGCTTTGGCGATCGCCCCATGGTCTCGATTAATTGTACTAATAATCACTAGATCTAATTCATCAAGATCGACTAATTCTTGCCAAGACTCTAGCACCCTTGCGCCATATTTTTGAGCAAACTCAGCCGTTTTCTGAGGATTATACCCCACGACTGCTATCAGACGACTACGGGAGTCAGCATGTAAAGTTTCTGCCCTCAAACGAGCCGCAAATCCCGTGCCAATCAGACCGACATTCAGATTATTTTCCAATGGTTTCCCCATCAATTCATACTCTCTACATAGCCCAAAAACGCCTTCACTGACTCATTCGGTGGACTTTTATAGACATAGTATAAGTCGCGTGTATAGGGATAACTGGAAAATCCAGGTAACACCCCATCAATAGCCAACGCTCTCACCGTACTTTGACTAACAATTTGATCGGCTGTAGCGTAACCGATGCCATCCTCACCTAAAGCCTGCAACATAGGGGTGGTAGCATCTCGGTCTAAGGTTGTAATATTAGGGGTTGTCCCGAAATTCTCCCCTTGTAGTGCTAACTCTTGAAATGTCTGACGGGTTCCACTAACTGTAGGTCGGTTAATCACCCGAATTTGACGATTTGATCCCCCAACCTCTGACCAATTAGTAATTTTTCCTTGGAAGATGTCCTTCACCTGTTGAGCCGTTAAGCCAGCAGATAAAGGATTACTATTGCTAACGGCGATCGCAATTTGATCCCTCGCCACTGCAAACGCCATTAACCCCTCCTCCATCTCTTGGGACGACAGAGGACGAGACACAGCCGCCACATCCAACTGTCCTATCAATACCCCTTGAATCCCCTTATCTGAACCATTCGCCTGAGTGACTACCGTGGTATCGGAAAATTGCCCTTCAAAGCCCTTTTTTAGGGTTTGATTCAGCGTCACCATACTGGTACTCCCATCAATACGAATCACCGTACCCCCTGGAACAGATGTCGGTTTGACAAACTGAGGGACTCGGTTACTCTCGACAGTGGGTTGAGCAGGAGTTGATGCTCGATTCCCTGTTTCCAAATTTTCCCCAGGAGAGGAAGGGGGTTGGCGCAAGAAAAACCAATAGCCTCCTCCAGCTCCCAAGATCAAAAACAGGAGAATGAACAGAAATGGAGATGGGTCGCGATTTTGAGCCATAATCTCAGTTAGCCAGGGACTTGAGCTAATGTGCCAATATTCTCTAAAGCTAACCCCGGACAAGTCCGTTTGACTAGGCCAGTCAACACATTACCCGGGCCAAGTTCAATCACTTTTTCAATCCCTTCTTCCACGAGCTTTAAGCATGTTTCTCGCCACCGCACTGAACCGGTCATTTGCTCAAGTAAACGAGTTTTGAGAGTATTGGCATCAGTAGTGGGGGAAGGATCGACATTGGACAGAACGGGAACTTTCGCTGTCGCAAAGGATATGGTTTCCAGAAATGCTCTAAATTTTGGTGCAGCCGCATCCATAAAGGGGGAATGGAATGCACCAGAAACGGGTAAGGGAATGGCTTTTCTGAGCTTAATTTGAGCAATAACCCGATCGACTGCTTCCGGTTTCCCAGAAATCACCACTTGTTTAGCACTATTGTCATTGGCTAAGACCACATCTGGCGTTTTTTCTAGCACCTCCTGGAGTTGATTGAAGTCAAATCCAATCAAGGCAGCCATTTTACCCCCTGAAGCATTCTCCATCAGTTCCGCCCGGTGCTTAACCAATTGCAGTCCCGTGACGAAATCAAAGACTCCAGCGGCATAAAGGGCAACATATTCACCCAAACTATGGCCAGCAACCAGATGGGGGGAGTGTCCTTTTTCTTGTAGGAGGTCAATCAGAATGGACTCAATTACATACAGACAAGGTTGAGTATAAAGGGTACGAGATAAGGTTTCTGCTTGACTTTGACAGAGGTCTAAAACTGACCATCCTAAAATTTGTTCGGCTTGAACAAAACGATCTTGTGCAATTTTGGTATCTTTAAGGTCGGTCCCCATACCTGTTTTTTGCGATCCTTGTCCGGGAAATAACCAAGCTGTTTTTGTCATAGATTAGTCGTTAGTAATGGATAAAGAGTAATAGGGAATAGGTCATGAGTCATCTCCGTGTCTCTGCGTTCACGGGTCTCCATTGCCTTATTCCCTATTGATTAATGTCCCCAGCGAAAGATTGCCGATCCCCAGGTTAGTCCTGCACCAAATCCAGAAGCGGCAATCAAATCACCGGGTTTAATTCTCCCAGCGCGAACGGCTTCATCAAGTACCAGGGGAATGGAGGCAGCGGAGGTATTGCCGTAGTTGGCTAAATTACTCAGGACTTTGCGATCGGAAATATTGAGCCGTTTAGCCACAGCGTCAAGAATACGTTGATTGGCTTGATGGAGGATCAACCAATCGACTTCATCACTGCTGATTTGGGCATGAAAGAGTGCTTTTTCAATCACTTCAGGGACTCGTTGTACAGCAAATCGATAGACTTCTTTGCCGTTCATGCTGATAAATTGATAGGTTCCTTGACCGACGGTGAGATTAGGCAGGATTTCCTCATATTTGGGTTGGTAAGCCAGTTGCAGACAGTTATTTTGGCTGCCATCACTTTTGAGTTCAAATCCGAGAAGCCGATCTTCTGGATTGGCTTCCATGACAACAGCTCCTGCACCATCACCAAATAAAACGCAAGTGGTGCGATCGCTCCAATTGACCCATCGAGAGAGCAGATCTGCCCCAATGACCAACACTTTCTGGTAAGCTCCCGTGCGGATATATTGCCCCGCTGTCACCAATGCAAAGAGGAACCCAGAGCAAGCAGCGGTTAAGTCAAAAGCGACTGCTTGATGGGCCCCTAATGCGGCTTGGATTTGACTGGCATTGCCAAATAAATCATCGGGGGTTGAAGTAGCTAGAACAATCAAATCGAGATCGGCAGGGGAAAGTCCTGCTTGCTCTAAGGCTTGAAGTCCTGCTTGGGTGGCGATCGCCGTTAACGACTCCCCCTCTCCAGCCACACGACGATTTTTAATTCCCGTCCGAGTAGTAATCCACTCATCTGAAGTTTCGACTCTCTGTGATAGTCCCTGATTCGTCAGTTTCGCTCCAGGGGTAGCCGAACCACTACCGGTTATTGCAATGCCCATAGGTTTCATATATTTTGTTTATTTTCTCAAGGAAACAATCCTGGCTTGTATAGCAACTACCCAGGTAGTTAGCACAGACTTACGGTCACCCAACGTAGGTTTATTGCCTATTGCTCGAGGGCGAGGCGCTATATATCCAAGTTATCCCTCACTCTCCTGGTTTGTTGAAACTGTGCCTAAGTTGGCTACCGTTTTTTGGTATTGTCCTCGGAGTCGGTCTAAGACGCGATTATCTACCGCTTCTTTACCTAAACGCACTGCATTAAAAATGGTTGGGGCTTGGGCAGAGCCATGGCTAATGATACACACTCCTGCGACTCCCAACAGTAATGCCCCTCCATGTTCGGCATGATCTAAGCGTTGCTTGATCCGTCTGAGATTGGGTTTGAGGATCGCTGTACCGATTTGGCCGTGAAGACCTTGGGGCAACTCTTCTCGCACAATCTGTAACATGACGCTCCCGACTGCTTCCGCAAATTTGAGCAACACATTACCAGCAAAGCCATCACAAACAATCACATCATACTGACCCGATAGGACATCGCGACCTTCTGCATTGCCAATGAACGGAATCAGAGGATTTTCATCTAATAACTGGTGAGTACGAATGGCCAAGTCATTTCCTTTGCAGGATTCTTCACCAATGTTTAATAGTCCTACTTTGGGCTGGTCAATTCCCAGAACGTACTGACTATAAACCGTACCCATGAGGGCAAATTGTTCTAAAAATTGGGGGCGACAATCGACATTTGCCCCAACATCTAAAATCAGAACGGATTTATCAGCCATCAGGGTTGGAAACATTGCCCCGATCGCCGGACGATCAATTCCGGGTAGGCGACCTAACCGCAGCAGGGCTGCTGCCATGGCTGCTCCAGAATGACCAGCCGATACCACTGCATCCGCTCTATTTTCTTTTACTAAATTCATCGCCACGCTGATGGAGGCATTTTTCTTGCGTCTGAGAGCAACCAACGGTTCCTCATTCATGGAAATCACGCCTTCGGAAGGTACAATTTCCAGTTGGTGTGATTGGGTGTGCTTGCCGATTGATTCTTCAATCCGATCGGGATCGCCCACCAACAGGATATGGACATCGAGTTCCTCTTTTGCCCTTAGCGCTCCTGTGACAATTTCATCGGGGGCGTAATCCCCACCCATTGCGTCTATTGCGATTCTTGCCGGAGTTGATCCCATTGCTCGCCAGTGATAAAAGCCTTACAAATTCTACCAAATCGTTTCACCCCAGAGATCGCCTTCTGAAAGCGATCGCTTAATTTTCTGGGGCTATTCCTCTGCTCCTGCCTCCAGAATACGTTGGAATAAATACCCTGTCCCCCTAGCCGTGAGGATTAATTCGGGGTTACTGGGGTCTTCTTCTAACTTGGCTCGCAGTCGCGAGATATGAACATCGACTACGCGAGTGTCCACATGGCGTTCTGGGGTATATCCCCATACTTCCTGTAGAATCTCGGAGCGGGAGAAGGGTTCTCCCGAACGACTCACCAAGAGTTCTAGAAGGCTAAATTCCATTCCGGTGAGGCGAATGCGTTCATCTCCTTTATAAACTTGTCGTTTATTGGTATCGATGCGGATATTGCTCACCTGAATCACGCCGGAGCTAGGAATGCCAGAGGTGCTGGTTTTATCTACCCGACGGAGAACTGAACGAATGCGAGCTTCGAGTTCTTTGGGGGAAAAGGGTTTAACCACATAATCATCGGCTCCCAATTCTAGCCCCGTAATGCGATCGGCCACATCTCCGAGGGCGGTTAACATGATGATCGGCACATCCGATTCTTTACGGAGTTCTTGGCAGACTCCATAACCATCGAGTTTGGGCATCATCACATCTAAAACCACCAAATCCGGTAGGATATGGCGGAAGGTTTCTAAGGCTTCTTCGCCATCACCAGCCGTGACGACATCGTACCCGATCATCGATAGTCGGGTTTCTAAGATGCGTCGGATACTGGCTTCGTCATCAACAACCAGAATTTTTTCTTTGTCCAAGTGCCGTAACTCTCCTTGACCTCTGAATTCTGCTGCAAAAGTTTTATCTTAACTTGTCTTAACACTACGATATTATGTCGTTGGGCTTTTGAGCAATAAGGAACAGGGAATAGATATGGGGTAACCAGTTAAGCAAACGAGAGAGTGACTGACTCAATTCCTGCATTTTCACTTCGGCAAATTGTCGGAGCGATCGCACTTCTTCCGTAGCTTTTGTAAAAGTCAATCAAACTCGTGTTATGGATTTGGTGGTATTTTGCTCCCTGAAAGATTGTGAATGACACATATTCTTGGGTAGACGCGATGGATAGATAAAAGAAGGAGAACTGAGTTCTCCTTCGAGAGGATAGCGGCAGGATTGAGTTCTTTACTCTCTCCTATAGGGTTCTCAGTTTTTGGAAGCGGTTTTTATGCAAAATCCCGAAAACTGTAATATCTCTTCACACAGTGGAGATTGGAGTGGGCATTTTGGCGATCGCCTCAGAGTAAGTCCCGACACCAACAGCAATGGGAATTTCAGGTATGATCTAAAGTCTTGATGAACTAGAATGTAGATATGCTCAAGAATGATAAGTGGATAGCAGAACAAGCCCAGAAGGGAATGATTGACCCGTTTGAGCCTTCATTAATTCGGACCATTGAAGGCGATCCGGGATTGGTCAGAAAAGTATTAAGTTATGGAGCTTCTTCCTATGGCTATGATATCCGAGTGCGACTCGTTCCTGTCAAATGAGCAACAATGCTCAAGGAAACAGGGCACGGTGTGAATAAATGTTAAAGGTTTAACCCATCTTTGCATCGTAATCACACAGTGATAACTTAATATCCATAGAGGTGAGTCTATACAATGACAACTCCTCTCGCCAAGGTACAGGGTTGAAAACACTTCCCCAGCTAAGGCGACTGGTCATCAACTCGGTTGAAGCGGGAAGGAATGTTGGTAACCTCAAACCCGATGAGGAACCCCAGCTAGTAGGTTAGCCATGAGTAGGAAACGAACTTCTGTTTAACCCATCGTCACGTATGAAGTAGCCAAACGGGTTGATAGGCTGCAAGACAAAAGTCAACAGAGTTAAGGTGGCATCGTGTCTGATGATACCAATAAGGATGAAAAGGTTCGGAACTTTTCATTTTGTACCCAAAAGAACTCTCGGTGGAAAGGAAGACTCTAAAGCTAACGAAAAATGGATATTAGGAACGAGGTAATCACTTATGTTTCTCTCATCTAAAGGTCGATTGATGAGTAGTAACCAGCGCAAGGACATAAGTGACAGGATTGAGTCAAAAGCGAATGCCTCTCTGTAATGGAGATGGATAGGCTGACAGACTCACGAAAACTTGGAAGATAAAGTGTCGAGTAACAGTGTATATGTTATGAACCCAGTTAATCTGAGGTATAAATGGAACGCCATCCCCTGGAGAAAAATCGAGAGGAATGTGTTCAAGCTGCAAAAGAGAATTTATCAAGCTAAAAGTAGTGGAAACGTCAGATTAGTTCGCAGGCTCCAGAAACTACTCAGTAAGTCCTGGTCAGCTAAATTGTTGGCAACGAGGAAGATTACCCAAGATAACCGAGGTAAGCAAACAGCAGGAATTGACGGAATTAAATCAGTTAGCTCCCGCAAAAGACTCGAATTTGCCAACAATATTAAGCTAGATGGAAAGGCTAAACCGGCAAGAAGAATAGAAATTCCTCAACCAGGTAAAACAGAGAAAAGATCATTGGGTATTCTGACTGTTGAAGATAGGATAAAGCAAACCCTAGTCAAATTCGCTCTAGAACCAGAATGGGAAGCTGTCTTTGAACCGAATAGCTTTGGATTCAGACCAGGTAGAGGATGCCATGATGCTATTGAGGCAATATTCAACTCAATTAGGTACAAGCCTAAATATGTATTGGATGCGGATATAGCAAAAGGTTTTGACAAAATAGACTATAAAAAACTGCTAGAAAAGATAAATACTTATCCTTCCTTAAGAAGGCAGATAAAGTCTTGGCTTAAAGCAGGATTTATGTCCAATAAAGAATGGTTCCCTACGGATAAAGAGACTCCCCAACGTGGAGTAATTTCTCCTCTCCTAGCAAATATCGCCTTGCATGGGATGGAAAACAGGATTAAGGAATTTGCAACAACCTTAAAGGAGCCTAAATCCTTGAATCTAAAAGAACTCCAATTAATCAGATATGCAGATGATTTTGTCGTTATACATAAGGATCTAGAAATAATCCAGAAATGTCAGACAATCATCTCCGAATGGTTAAAGGATATTGGACTAGAACTCAAGTCTGAAAAAACGAGTATTACTCATACTTATGAAGAATACGAAGGTAAAGTGGGATTTGATTTCTTAGGATTTAATGTCAGACAATACAAACATGGCATACATACAAGTGGGAAAAATTCCCAGGGTATACCAAAGGGGTTTAAGACCATTGTAAAACCCTCTAAAGAAAGCATCAAAAAGGTATACAGAACCTTAGCAAAGGAAATCGAGAAACATAAAGCCGTCAAACAAGAGATTCTAATAAAAAAAATCAATCCAATAATAAGGAGATGGTGTGATTACTACTCGACAACCTGCGCCAATGATGCTTTCTCATTAATACAATACTTACTGTTCTGGAAGCTAAAAAGATGGGGACTCCATAGACATCCCAATAAAACCTCACAATGGGTCAATAATAAATATTGGTTCCAAAGAGGAGATAATAAATGGGTGTTTGAGGTCAAAGACATCTGTGAATTAATCGACCCTAGATACACAAAAATAAAACGGCATACAAAGGTTAGGGGAAACACCTCCCCTTTTGGAGAAGACACTTACTGGGCATCCAGATTAGGTAGATATCCCCAAATGCCAAAAAGAGCCTCTAAACTCTTTAAAAAGCAAAGAGGAAAATGTAATATCTGCGGGTTAACATTCAAAGATAGTGACGTAATGGAAGTTGACCATATCATTCCAAAATCTAAAGGAGGAATGAATGATTACAAAAACCTCCAATTAATACACGATCGCTGTTATGACGTTGAATCATCCCTAGACTTTAGTGCTAATGACAAGAGCCAAGTTTTTGAGGAGCCGGATGAGGTGAAAGTCTCATGTCCGGTTTTGAAGACGAGTCAGAAGGGTGACCTTCTGGCTTAGTTTAACTTAAGTCCCAAAGAATTCCTCATCTTTAAGCACATTCCCGGCACAGTCGTCGATCCGAAAAATTTTAATCCCGAAAACCTTGAATCGGTTCCCCTGCACCACGATGAACAGGGCGACTTTTTCATTATTCCTGCCCATAGCTATGGCTTAGGTGTTGCCCTAGAGCGTCTAGAGATTCCACCCAATATCACCGTTATTTGTGTGGGTAAATCCACGTATGCTAGATGCTCAATTATCCTGAATACCACCCCCGCAGAAGCCTGCTGGCGAGGTCATCTGACCTTAGAATTGTCTAATTCTTCCAGTGCCGACTGTCGGGTTTATGCCAATGAAGGGATTGCCCAATTGTTGTTTTTTGAAGGAGAACCCTGTAACGTCACTTATGAAGACCGATTGGGTAAGTATCAAGATCAAACCCATCAAGTGGTTTTACCGAAAGTGTAAATGATCTGATGTCAGGAGAATTTACTACCATAAATCTTTGCGAATTTATTCGTTCGGCAAGGGACTATGGTATTCACTTCTCCTCTTAAGGAACCATAACTGTTCTTTGGATCTGCGATCGCGCTATAAAATCTCTCCCGATTTTAATCTTGACTCTCTCAAGGACATCGATAGTGGCACAATGGAGGATAAACAATGATTGCTATACAAACTGAGGTCTTATGACGATTCTTCCTCAACTGCAACCTGCTTTAGCCCAAGGACGGGCACTGAAAGTGATTAGTGGGTTAATGAATTTTGATGCCGATC
This sequence comes from Roseofilum sp. SBFL, assembly GCF_017746885.1. Lineage (NCBI taxonomy): Bacteria > Bacillati > Cyanobacteriota > Cyanophyceae > Desertifilales > Desertifilaceae > Roseofilum > Roseofilum sp. SBFL. Next base: position 31,564 of record NZ_JAGHZH010000082.1, read on the forward strand.
GCACAGCTATGGTGGTTAAGGCTGCCGATCGCGGAGGGGCGACATTTGTGGATATTGCAGCCGATCCGGATTTGGTGCGTCTTTGTCGTACTTTGACGGGTCTACCCCTGTGTGTTTCTGCCGTGGAGCCACAGAAATTTGTGGCGGCAGTGAACGCGGGAGCGGATTTGATTGAGATTGGAAATTTTGATGCGTTCTATGCCCAAGGACGGCGATTTGAGGCGGATGAGGTGTTGGCACTGACTCAGGAGGTGCGATCGCTGCTTCCGGATATTATGCTTTCGGTGACGGTTCCCCATATTTTACCGTTGGATGAACAGGTACAGTTAGCTGGAGCGCTGGTTACTGAAGGGGCAGATGTAATTCAAACGGAAGGCGGAACCAGCAGTCAACCCACCCATTCTGGCACATTGGGATTAATTGAAAAAGCGGCTCCTACTTTGGCGGCTGCTTATGAAATTTCCCGTGGGGTTGAGGTTCCGGTCTTATGTGCTTCTGGCTTATCTAATGTTACCGCACCAATGGCGATCGCCTCTGGCGCTCAAGGCATTGGAGTGGGTTCGGCAATCAACCGGTTAGATAATGAAGTAGCTATGGTAGCTGTGGTACGTTCTCTGGTAGAAGCATTGAATTCGGCGATCGTTGTGCGCTCCTAATTCACTCTGGATAAAGCCTTGAGAGGCAAGGGGCTGACTAATTGCTCTCAGCCCCTTGTTAAGGGCAAATGCATAGAGAAAGGGGTTTAGGCGATCGCGAATTCCGAAAACTTCCCAGTTTTTGGAGAATGAAATGCCAGTACAATATCTTCTTTTGGTTTACCTCTAGTGACTATAGGGTTGAGCAATTTTCAAGTTAGGAATCACTCGATAGTGTTTAATATTGAAAGTACATATAGCGCTTTGCGCTAGGGAATAGGGAATAGGGAATAGGGAATAGGCTTTTGGTACATCGCTTTGAGGATTGAACACTGTCCCTCATAACAGCACTTTGTGCTGTATCCCTCTTTTGTCACTCTGCCGAATCAAGATAGGAATTAAGATAAGGGATTTAGGCTGAAGAAAAAAAGTATTGAAATTGATTGACACGGTGTAGCAATGGGCGAAGTGATGAGAGTAA
>NZ_JAGHZH010000083.1:0-26975 GCF_017746885.1 Roseofilum sp. SBFL
CGACTAACAGAATCGTTGCTTCAGCAGAGCGAGCTACGTGTTTCCGGAGTGGGTACTCTACATCCATTGTCTATTCTATTTTTCAGCTCTTTACTTGTCCTCTTATTCTATCCCTCTTTCGGCAGAGTGACAAAAGAGGGCTATTTATGGGGTGAGGATCGGCGATCGCGATCGCCGATCCCCTAAGAGTTCTAGAATCGAGTCAAGACCAGAGTTTTCCCTGAGTGACAAAAGAGGAATCTTACTTTACTTTCTCGATCCGAGATCCAGAGGTTGGAGGTAAGCCGGGTTTTAATTCTTCCGGTAGGCTCGATACAACTCCCCATTGGCGAACGAGTTTGTTAAGGAAAGCTTCTTGCTCTTCTCGAAAGTCTTCGTAGTAGCTGCCCCCATTAAACATAGCAAACCAAACGACCCCTTTTTGAGCGGTGGGCAAGGCTCCACCCAGGGTACTGACGGCGTAGAGGCTGCCTGATTTGACGACGGCAAATTTGGGTAAAGGGCGTGACGTTAAGATGCCTTCGTCTTCTCCGACAATAGCAACTACATCACCGATAGTCATTTGATGGGGTTGTAAAAGTTTTTGAATCCCTAAGAATAGGCCGATCGCCGCTCGTGGGGACATTTGGTTTTCTTCCCCTAATCCCGATCCATTAATGAGTTTAATCTCGGCTGGGGGGACACCGGCAAGAGTGGCCGCTTTTTGGGCGACGGTTCCTGCACTTCCCACCATGCCAGCGAACATTTCTGCCATGGGATTATTGCTGTATTGGTTCATTTTTTTCAGCAATTCGGCGACGGGAAGGGAGGAATAACGCACAAGGGGTTTAACGTTAGCGGGTGTTGTAGTTGTTGTCTTGATCAAGCCACCCGTACTCAGTTCCGGTTGCGGGGTATTGTCAGGTAGGGTTTCATATTGCAGATAGGCTCGATCCGGCCACAGTTGCACGTTTAAGCCTTGACGCAATAGAGCGCCAGAGGTTTTAGGGTTCTCTTCGTAGTTCATGTAAAAGGAACCAACAATGACTAAATCCCCCGTCACTTGTTTGATCCCCATGTCCATTAAGGCATTACCGAGGGCGATCGCATCTTCCCAGACAAAGAAGGGATCGCGATCGCCAATAATCACTAAATCCCCATTAATCACTCCATTCTCTAGGGTTCCGGTATAGCCAATTTGAGTAACAAATTGATGTTTCGGGCCAAACGTGTCTAATACGGCTAATGTGGTGGCGATTTTGGTTAGAGAGGCGGCGGGTAATAACGTTGTCCCTTGATAATTCGCTAATAGGGTATCTCCAGACTGCATCCATACCCCTTGATTGGCTTTAGGATATCCCTTATTCGCCATGGTATCTAGAGTTTCCTGCACTTGAGCATTCACCTGGGGATCGGGATTTTCTGGAGCAGCTAGTTGGGTAGTAGGTTTCGCCGCAGGGGTAGGACTGGGGGAGGGAGTTGGTGTGGGAGTCGCCACTTCTGGAGTGGTGGGAACCTCCGGTTGAGAAATATCGGGGGGCGGTGCAGGTGGCAGAAAAGAATCTTCCTCTTCACACCCGATCAGTCCGAAAGCGGCGATCGCCGGTAAAATCACCCCAACACCCAAACGAGAAATGACACGCAACATCATAATTACTGCCTGTTCCTAATCTGCTTTTAAAAGTTACCACAGTGCGAATAGGGGATAGGGTAGGCAGGAGAAGAAGCGATATTATTCAAGTGCGACAACTCTTTCCCTGTCCACCCTACGATGATTTACTGGGTTTTCCTATTCCCTATTCCCTATTCCCTTTCCCAGCGCCCAGCACTACTCAAACGTTACCACAGTGCGAATTGAACTGCCTTTATGCATCAACTCAAATCCCTCATTAATCTGCTCAATTGGCAACACATGGGTAATTAAATCATCAATATTAATCTTCCCTTCCATATACCAATCCACAATTTTTGGGACATCCGTTCGTCCCCTTGCCCCTCCAAACGCCGTTCCTTTCCAAACCCGTCCCGTCACCAACTGAAACGGGCGAGTCTTAATTTCTTGTCCAGCTCCCGCTACACCAACAATCGTCGAAACGCCCCATCCCTTATGACAAGATTCCAACGCTTGGCGCATCACCTCCACATTGCCAATACATTCAAACGTATAATCTGCACCGCCTTTCGTTAAATCCACCAAATAAGGGACTAAATCTCCTTCCACCTCCTGGGGATTGACAAAATCCGTCATGCCAAATTTTTCCGCCAAAGCTCGTTTTTTGGGATTCAGATCAACGCCTATAATGCGATCGGCTCCCACCATTTTTGCCCCTTGAATTACATTTAAGCCAATCCCCCCTAAGCCAAACACAATGACCTTAGAACCCGGTTCTACTTTTGCCGTATTAATCACGGCTCCAATTCCCGTTGTTACCCCGCAACCGATATAGCAAACCTTATCAAACGGGGCATCTTCGCGAATTTTGGCTACGGAAATTTCTGGGACAACGGTATAATTAGAAAAGGTTGAAGTGCCCATATAGTGATGGAGTATCTCGCCATTAAACGCAAACCGACTACTTCCATCGGGCATCACGCCCCGTCCTTGGGTAGTACGGATCGCTTGGCACAAGTTTGTTTTTAGACTGAGGCAATATTCACACTGGCGACATTCCGGAACATACAGAGGAATCACATGATCGCCGGGTTTGACACTGGTGACCCCTGGGCCAACTTCTACCACGACACCTGCGCCTTCATGACCCAGGATAGCGGGAAAAAGTCCTTCTGGATCGGCCCCAGAAAGGGTATAGGCATCCGTGTGGCAAATACCTGTCGCTTTAATTTCAATTAATACTTCTCCAGCTTCCGGAGGTTGCAGACTGACGGTTTCAATGCTCAGGGGTTGATTAGGGGCAAAGGCAATAGCAGCTTTGGTTTCCATGGTTGAGGATGGCGATCGACTTAGAGGGAGATCATACCTTATCACGCTATGTATAGCAGGGCAAAGAATAGTTAGGACATTTTCTATTGCCGATTGCTATTCGTGCCTATTGCCTATTATTAATGGTTGGCGGCAACTGGATGTCGAGGAATAATGGCTTCAGGTTCTATGGAGGTGAGGCTTTCTTCTAGAGGCAAAACACGGACAGTTTGATGATAGACGTTGACTTGATAAACTTGTTGGTTTGTCCAGTCTAGGGCGGTTAACCATCCACTACGGCGATGGTAGGCTCCCGTGTCGATATCTAACCAGCCTTGTCCTTGGACAATTTGACCGGGTAACACACCAGGGAAGGTAAAGGTAATGGTGTGGCCGGTGATAATGGTTTTATCGGGGAAGTAGGGAGTGGGAATGCAGTGAAATTGATCGCGAATCCAACAGAGTTCATATTCGGTTTGCTCGTCGATGGGTAAATCGGGATGAACTCCAGCATGGACAAGCCAGACATCGCCGAGGTCGAGGTATAGGGGAAGGTTGCTAATCCATTGCAGATGCTCCAGAAGGAGTTGGGCATCTTGATAACTACTCAGAGTAGCTTGTCCGCCACTATAGAGCCATGCTTGGAGGGCGGGATAATGGATTTTGCCGTCTGGAAAACTGTCGATCAGTAGTTGTTCGTGGTTGCCTCGAATGCAGGGATAACCACTATCACGAACGAAGTTAACGGTTTCTGCGCTTTTTGGCCCGCGATCGATCAGGTCTCCTAAGAAGTATAAGTCATCGCTCTCTCCAGGGGCGATCGCCTCCAGAAGATGCATTAAGCCATCATAATTCCCATGGACATCACCAATAAAAACTCGTCGTCCTGTTGCTCCTATCATTGCTTTGTATTCCCTGTGTGCTAATCAAGTCGGTTCCGTACTGATACCCTTTCTCTTTAACCTTGCCCTTAATCGATCCTTGGGAGGCAAGTTGCTCTAGGCCAATTTTTAAGGTGCATCATCATAGAGAATAGGGTATGAGGAATCCAGGGTAAGTTGCCACAAGCTTCCTCAACACCCAGTTAGCTTTGCCGATCTACTTTAAGATCTGAGCTATTTTGGTGTCCCTACAGTGTACTGACAAAGTTTAGTCCTGGACAACTGTTCTGGGTTTATTGAGTCAAAGCTTTAATAAAGCGTTCGAGTTCACCGAAAATCCCCCCTCGCCGTTTCTGAGTCGGGGTGGCTTCTTCCGTATTTTCTCCAGTCGTTGCTCGGATTAAAATCCGATCTAGGGCTTCGCCTACAGGTTTTTGCGGTTGTTCGGCAATTTGAGTATAACTACCGTCTGCGGTTTCGAGCCAAACTTGCCAGGGATGGGGATGGCAGCGATAGAGGGCTGCGCCTTCTAGGGGACGGATGTAATAACAGGAGTAGATTTGGCTTAAGAGTCTCTCGCGCAGTTGACGAGCCGTATAACCAATACCGACAACAGCGACATCTTCGAGTTTCGGGATTAAAAGAATGATGGGACGATCGCCGGCTAAGTTCACCAGACGCTCGACTTGCCCGACTTCTACGGATGAGGGGTTAACAACTAGAAAGCTCTCGTCTTCGGGGTCTATTTTATTATCGATGGGCGATCGGCTACTGCCTAAATCCGTGACTTTAAAGGGAGTTTCACCCCAGTCTCGACGGGCTAGAGCTGCCGCTCCGGTATCTGGAAAGAAGATTTTTGGTTGTCCCCCAAACTCTTGCAAAATGGGGATAAAGTCTTGGGCGAGCTTCTGCGCTTCTAGGGCAATTTCGGGAAAGACTAACTCTACTTGAATTAAGCGTCTTCCATCTTCGAGGGCTTGCAACGTTGCTGCTTTCGCTTGGGAGATCGCCTCATCTAGAGTTTGGGGTAATGCAGTCATGGGTGGTTTGTATTTCTGGGGTTTCCAGTTATTCATTATTCATGATCCGTGGCGAGATCGCCTAACAAGCGCTCCAGATAAGCCTGTCGCCACTGTTCCCGTTGCTGTTGCGTTTGCTCATCGGGTTGATAGGCTTCAATGTCTTCCAGGGAAAGGATACCTTTTTCCTGGGCTAATCGTTCGAGGGTATCGAGGCGATCGTGCAAGACAGAAACCTCACTGGCTAATGTCATAATCATCGTTAATAACCGATCTACTTTGGCGTTATCTAAATAAACGGGGCGTTTTCCCTTGGCTTTCTTCACTCTGGTTATCCTCAAATTTTCACATCATTTTATCGGGAATTGGTAATGGGAAAAATTGGAATTATTCTAGCAACGTATAACCCCAATATGGAGTATTTGCGCAAACAAATTGAGTCTTTGCAGGGGCAAACTTGGCAAGATTGGATGTGTCATGTGGTTGACGATCGCTCATCTGAAGCGTGTCAAAGCCAGATTCAAGCAACGATCGCCGGCGATCGCCGTTTTCACTTCCATTCCTACTCGGAAAATGTGGGATCTTATCATAACTTTGAGCGGGGATTAGAATTATGTGTAGGAGATCAACGGTTGGAGGCGATCGCCTGTTGCGATCAAGATGATATTTGGTTACCGGATAAACTGGAGCGTCAATGGCACGCTTTAGAGTCCCAATCCGCCCTTTTAGTCCATTCTGACCTAGAGCTAATCGACGCGCAAGACGACACTCGTCATGGTTCCGCGTGGGAATTTGAACAGCGATCGCCCCAAAATCTCACCCCCCAACTGCTGCTGCTGCGCAACACCTTAACCGGATGTACGATGATGTTTCGCCCCCAACTGCTCTCTCTCGTGCTGCCATTTCCATCCCGAAAGGGCGGCGATTGGTATCATGATTGGTGGATAGCGCTCATTGCTTCCCATCAGGGGAAAATTGCCCATATTTCTACCCCCTTGGTGCGATATCGCATTCATGACACAAACACCGTGGGAGTGGTGGAAAATGCCGGAACTCTTTCCCAAGAAGTAATGACTGGATTGCAGAAAGCTGAAAAACTTAGAGGAAGAAGCTATATCACCCATTGCAACTTGAACCATGCACTGTGCGATCGCCTCAACCTGAATCCCCAAGATGTAGGAAACAACCCCTTTGGCGATCGCCTCCTCAATTTTGGTTTACCAATCCTACAGCTAGGTTGGCGCAGTTGGCAAGCAGGCTATGGTTCCCAGGGAATAGCCCTCCGGGTTTTTGTTCATAAATGCCGCAAAGATGTTAAAAGATTATTAGACCTCTTGCATAAGTAGGTAGAAAATAAATAGCAATGGAGTAATCCTATATTTTTATCCCTATTCCCTATTCCCTATTCCCTGACTTCTGCAAGAAGTCTATTAAGTAAGCGTTGGCATAGCCTGCCTAAGGACTCTCAATAACCGGTTTATGGTCGATTACCTCATTATAGGAGCGCAAAAAAGCGGGACAACTTCCCTCTATCATCATCTCATTGAACATCCAGGGATCAGTCCAGCGACGGAAAAAGAACTCCATTTCTTTAGCTTACACTTCGATCGCCCAGTTTCCTGGTATGAGTCGCAGTTTCCCCAACCGGGAATCAAAGGGGAAGCGAGTCCCTATTATCTCTATCATCCCTGTGTTCCCCAACGGGTTCACCAATGTTATCCGGATGTGAAGTTGATTGTGCTGTTGCGCGATCCGGTAAAACGGGCGATTTCCCATTATTATCATGAGCTGCGGTGGGGATTTGAAGCGTTGGGATTAGAAGCAGCGATCGCCAGCGAACCCCAGCGACTGCAAACAGAAGTGGAAAAAATCCAAGCCAACCCCTTTTACCATAGCTTTAACCATCGCCATTACAGTTATTTAGAGCGAGGTATATACATCGATCAACTGCTCCGTTGGCAGCACTACTTTCCTCCAGAACAATTCCTGATTTTACTTGCAGAAGACTTTTATGCTCATCCCCAGGCGATCGCCAATCGAGTCTATGAATTTCTCCAATTACCGCCCCATACCTTAGCCGACACTCCCATTTATGATGCTGGAGATTACCCCAACGTTTCTCCCCAACTGTATCAACAGCTTACCGACTATTTTACCCCTCACAACCAACGTTTATCTGTTTATCTTCATCAACCCTTACCTTGGACTATGACTAAACCATCCAGCCCCATTGATTATGAAGGCGCTTGGGATAACTACGCCCAAAATTGGACATCTACCGATCCCCAATATCAGCATGTTGGCGATGAGTGGATCGGAAAACAAGCAGGAGCCGCATCTTCCCTATCTGAATACGAGCAGTTAATCGAAACCCATTTAATCGCACCTTATATCGAATCTGGCGATCGCGTCCTAGAAATTGGTATTGGTGGAGGTAAAACCGCTGCCCTATTATTGAACTATTGTCAAGAGTTAGTTTGTGCTGATATTTCCGCCCAAATGCTCAAAGCCACTCAAGAAAGATTAGGAACTGAACGTACATCCTACATCAAACTCAATGGACTCACCCTAGAAAGCATTAAACCGGCAAGTATCGATGTGTGTTTCTGTTACGATACCATGGTTCATATCGAACCGCGAGATATTTATAATTATCTAGTCCAAATCCCCCCACTTTTGCGCGGTAGACGACTCTGTTTATTCCACCATAGTAACATCCTCTCCCCTCTCGGATGGGAAAAATTCCTCAATGACTACCCCTATAATCTCCTTGGAAAACGAGATGGAACTGCCTTCTCCATTATGACCAATGAAATCATGGAAAAATTCCTCACCACCTTGGGCTATGAAATCTTAGAACAAAATACGGAATTAGTGCCCAGAGATTGTATTTGGATCTGTCGCGCTCCTGAACAAAATTAAATTTTCATCTGTCCAATGGTTCATTAAAATCCATGAAAATCCTATTTTTACACCCCAATTTTCCTGCCCAATTCCGCCATTTAGCCAACGTCTTTGGCAGCAACCCCAACAATCAAGTCGTTTTCATTACCAAAAATGAACGCCCAGAATGGGTGATTCCTGGAGTGCGAAAAGTTCTGTTTAATCCCAGTCGGGAACCAAGAGCGGAAACCCATCACTATGTCCGCCCTTTTGAAAGTGCCGTTTTGTATGGTCAAAGTGTGTATCGAGTCGCGGAGAAACTGAGAGCAGAGGGGTTTATTCCCGATATTATGTATGGCCATTCTGGATGGGGACCAACCTTATTTTTGAAAGAAGTTTTCCCCGAATCTCCCCTTCTGTGCTATTACGAATGGTTTTATCACGCCAGGGGAACCGATGCTGATTTTGACCCCTCAGAACCCCTTTCGGCTGATGATTTATGTCGAATTCGGGTTAAAAACGCTGGGATTTTACAAGACTTATATAACTGTGATTGGGGAGTATGTCCGACCCAGTGGCAAAAGTCCCAATTTCCACCAGAATTTCAAAGCAAGTTATCCGTAATTTTCGATGGCATCGATACAGATTATTTTAAGCCCAATCCAGGCGCAAAAATGAAATTTACCGGTGAAGGATACAGTAAAAATATCGAGCCACTCGATTTATCGGGAGTCGATGAAATTGTCACCTATGCCACTAGGGGAATGGAACCCTATCGCGGCTTTCCTCAGTTCATGGAATCCATTGTTTATCTTCAGGAAAAGCGCCCCAATTGTCATGTGGTGATTGTGGGAGAAGACCGGGTGTGTTACGGTAAATCTTTACCCGATGGCAAAACCTATAAACAGGCGATGTTAGAGCGCTTAAACTTGGATATGTCACGGGTACATTTTACCGGTCCTCTTCCCTATGGACTCTATTTACAAGTCCTACAAGCCTCGACTGTGCGAGTCTATTTAACTCGACCGTTTGTATTATCTTGGTCGATGGTGGAATCCTTAGCTACAGGATGTTTAATCGTGGGTTCGGATACTGCTCCGGTACGGGAAATGATCCGGGATGGAGAGAATGGTTTATTAGTGGATTTCTTCTCACCGAAAGAGATTACTCAACGGGTAGGTGAGGCTTTAGATAATCCCGATCGAATGGCTCCTTTGCGTGAAAAGGCGAGGGAATTAATTGTGGAGCAATATGCACTCAAGGATTTGTTACCTAAGCATGTTCAAATTGTGGAAAATATCGCCAAGGGAAATCTGCCGAATGCGGATGGAGATGGGTTTACCCCCCAGATGAAGGCGTATATGCAAAATGGCAGTGCGAAGGAGTCGAAGGGTAAGAAGAAGAAGAAATCTAAGGGGTTTGCTCTGCCTTAATCAATTAAAAATTAAAAATTAAAAATTGAGGGTCACATCGTAGGGGGGCAGGGAAAGAGAGGTAGAACTTGAATAATATCGCTTATCTTCCTGCCCACCCTGGACAAACTTTGGTGTTAGGCTTGAGACGCTATATTACAAACCAAACGGCTCTAATTATTCATTATCCATGGTTAATTATTTATTGCGATGAACGCACGCGAGGTTTTAGCGAAATATGCCGCAGGAGAGCGCAACTTCCAGGGAGAGAACCTGCGAGGACAGTCCTTTAAGGGTAAGAACTTGACGGGAGCAGACTTGAGTGGTGCAGATATTCGCGGAACCGACTTTACGGGAGCCAACTTAACGGGGGTAAAGTTCTGCGGAGCGAAAACAGGACTTCAGAAACGGCTTATGGCATTGAATCTCATGATTGCTTTCGTCATATCTATATTGTCTGGTTTTCTGACTTGGTGGCCGGCTGTATTTGTAGCTCTAATCTTCGATACAGGTAATTTGGAGAATCAGGTCGGTGGTTGGATTTCACTAACCATTCTGGTTATTCTCTACATTGTTATACTTCGCAAAGGGGTTTTAACTGGCCTTAGCGCAGGAGCAGGAGGAGTTGCAGTTGCAGGAGCAGTCTCAGGAGGAATCGCAGTTGCAGGAGCAGTCGTAGTTGGAGGAGCAATCGCAGGAGCAGTTGCAGGAGCAGTTGTGGGAGCAGAAGCAGTCACTATCGCACTCGCAGGAGCAGGAGGAGTTGCAGTGGCAGTTGCAGGAGCAGAAGCAATCGAACTTGCAGGAGCAGGAGCGGTCGCAGGATCAGTTGCGGGAGTAGAAGCAGTCACTGTCGCACTCGCAGGAGCAGAAGCGGCTACAGTTGCAATCGGACTCGCAGGAGCAATTGCAGTCACTGTCACTGGCTTGAACCTCTACATTGCCTGGCGAGCGATGAAAGGCTATCCCAGTGATGCCTGGATACGTTCATTTGCCGTTGCCTTTGCTGCGTGGGGAGGCACGAGCTTTCGCCGGGCAACTTTAACGGATGGAGACTTTACCGGAGCTAGGCTGAAACATTGCGATTTCCGTCAGGCTCACCTGGTTCGTACCCACTTCAAAAACGCCGAAAAACTTGACCTCTCACGTCCGGGACAAACAATACTCGCCCATACCACCGTGCGAAATCTGCTCATTAACCCAGCAAGTGGCTATAAACTCGACCTCTGCCAAGCTAATCTCCGAGGAGCCTTCCTAGCTGGAGCGAACTTAGAGAGTGCTAACCTGAAACAAGCTGACCTCAGTGAAGCTGACCTCAGTGGTGCTAATCTGAAAAACGCTAACCTGACCGAATCAAACGCCATCGGTACCAACTTCACCCACGCCTATCTTACAGGTGCTTGTCTGGAAGCCTGGAACATCGAACCGACAACCATTTTCAAAGACGTAGACTGCCAATACATCTATCTCCGAGACCACCCCGACCCACGCTATAGAGGTGAACGCCGTCCCCATGACGATGACGAAACCTATCAACCGGGAGACTTTGAGCGCATCTATACCCAACTCATGCACACCGTCGAGATTCTGCTGCGAGACGGGATGAACCGAGAAGCTTTTGCCACTGCTTTTCAGAGAGTGATGGCAGAAAACCCCCATATCACCTGGGAGTCCATCCAGTCTATCGAGAAGAAAGGAAAAGATGTACTGGTTACGGTCGAAGTGCCTCTAGAGACGGACAAAGCAGAATTGGAAAAGACGTTTAAGGCCAGTTACGATAAAAAACTAGCGGCTCACAAAGCTAAAATGAAGTCTCTCAAGCGGGAAAACAAAATCCTGGAGCGTGATAAAGAAAAGATGTACGATTTATTGTTAGCTCGATCGAGTCAACCCTTTACACTTGAGATGAAGAGTAGTCTAGAGAGTCAAACTATGGTAGAGAAACAGGACTTTCATGCCCCCGTGGGTAGTGTGAATAATCAGGGACAGCAAACCAATGTCGCAGGAGTCAATCAAGGAATTCAGAGTAATACGAACCAAGAGCGCGACTTGGTAGAAGCGGCTCAAGAAATTCAAGCACTCTTGCAACAGCTTCAAGGCTCCCATCCCGTATTGACCACCGTAGAGCAGATGACCGTAGCCACAGAAGCGATTAAAACCATTGAAGGTAATCCGAATCTCAAGCAACGAGCGATTAATGCTGCAAAGGGTGGACTGATGGAAGGACTCAAGCAAACACCGGTAGGGGTCATTGTGGCAGGAATTATTGAGGGTTGGATGAAGGACGCATGAATTCAGAAATGGGAGGGAAAGATACACATGGGCACATAGCCATCTTCTGAAGTAAACCCACCCTTTTCGTTATAAAATTAAGGTTCTGCTTACTGTAGTTTGTTATGAATCATCCCTCTCCTGCTGAATTTTCCACTGGTGATCGCCTGGGTGCTTTGTCTGCTGAAGAAACCGATGCTTTTTTGCAAAGCGTGCAAGCGCAAATGGTTGCTGAAGAGTTTGATGATGGCGATCGCCAAGTTTTGCAACAGATGGTAGAATGCTTGGGCGATTCTAGGGGGATGGTGCGCCTCAGTTTTGCGGAAACCATAGGGAAAATTGGGACACCTGCCACCCCGGTGTTATTGGAAGCTCTGCAACATCATACCAATCCTGTCGTGCGACGAGCAGCAGCGAAAACCTTAACCTTAATTGCCGATCCGACAGCGGTTCCCACGCTGGTTCAAGCCCTGCTCAATGATGATGATATGGTGGTTAAAGGCTCTTCTGTGGGGGCTTTAGCCAGAACCGGAGAAGTCGCAGTTCCGGCTCTACTCGATATTCTCTCCAATCCCAATCATCCAGAAAATTATAAGGGATTAGTGGGTTGGGCATTGGCCTTTATTGGTTCGGAAGCCAAGGATTTGGTGTATGAACAAATGTATTCTGAGTCCCCAGAAGTGCGAGCAGCAGTGATAGAAGTGATTGTGCAAGTGGCTCAAGAAAATCCCGGAAACTGCGATCGCGAACTTGAGTTATTATTACAATCTTTAAATGATGCTGCCTCTATCGTGCGCTGTGAAGCCGCAACCGCGTTAGGCAATTTGAAATATACCCAAGGTATTCCTCCGCTTTTAGAGCTACTCCAGCATTCAGAGGCAGAAAGTCGCAAAAGCGCGGCTCTATCCTTAATGAAAATCGGCGATCGAACGGTGATATCATCCCTACAAACTGCTTTAACTCAGGAGAATGAATCCTCTGTAGGGCAAGTGATTAAACTGGCGATTACGAAACTCGAAAATAGCACCCCAGAAGATGATGATTGGGACGAGGAGTAAGGAGGAATGGGCTAAGAGTAACTTACCTTACCCCTCAACACGAGATTATCGTAGGTTGCATCGGCGATCGCCTCTTGCCTCTGAATCCCTGTTGTTGACACTGCCTGCTCTAAAGACGCGTGGATTCTTGGTGCAACGAATCCACAGGGTTTTCAGCATGTTTCTTATAACAATAGGTTGAGAAATCCATTCCAGCCGAAGAATATAGCCATACCTAGACCAATAGTAAACAAGAGGTTCTGAGTCGTTGTGGCAATCAGAACAGCGGCGATCGCCCCCACTAAGCGAGCATTCATCCAACTCATATCTAGCCCACCATCACTCATTAACACTTCTGGCACCACAATCGCAGTCAACACCACAGGCGGGACATAGCGCAAGGCATTCAATAATGAGGGGGACAGAGTGATATGGCGACTCGTCCCAAAGATGACATAGCGAATTGAGAATGTGGCGATCGCCATTCCCGCAATCATAAGTTCTTCATGGATCATAGCTGCTTACTCCCACAGAGTACAGTTCGATTGAATTTCATAGATTCGGTCTGGGTTTGAGAATCCGTTCGCTGAGGACACCAGCAGTAATTCCAGCGATCGCCGCTACGATCAGCCCCAGTTTGTGAGGTAAAGGATAGGCAAGCAGAGCAACCATCCCGGAAACGAGGGTGGAGATCGCCATGGGCTTCGTTTTGACATAGGGCACAATCATGCCGATGAAGGTAACGGACATGGCAAAATCGAGTCCCCAATTCGCGGCATTGGGTAGAGTCTGACCGATCGTAATGCCAAGCAGCGTGGACAATTGCCAACTGACATACATCGTCACTGATGCTCCCAAAAAGTACCAGTGCTTCATCGAAGCACCATCAACCTGTTCGTAACGTCGAATGGCAATGGCAAATGACTCATCTGTGAGAAAAAAGCCCAGAGTCGCCTGCCAGCGTTGGGGCAGGGATTGGAGGTAGGGAAGGAGGCTAACACCGTACAGCAAATGCCGAAGATTGACAATAAAGGTAGTCAATACAATCAGCAGCCAGCCCGTCCCCGCCGCCATCAGACCTACGGCAATGAACTGGGACGATCCCGCATATACAAAGGCTGACATTGCCAACGTGCCGCCAATGGATAGGCCATTGCTGGTGGCCAACGTACCAAAGATAATGCCAAAGGGAATCGCCCCAATAATTAGCGGCAAGATATCCCGCGCCCCAGTCCAGAATTCAGCCTGGGGAGACAGAATTCGCCTCTTTGAGTGAGAACCTTCTTGAAGTTGGATCATTGAGGATAGCCAGTAGACTTGATGATGGCTAGCCTATCAGGATTAATTCCGGTTAATCTTGTACGTTTTTGCAGCCCCGGACATACTGTCCTGGAGTGAGTCCCACTATTTTCTTGAAGTGGCGGTGAAGATGGCTCTGATCGGTAAAGCCGGTTTCCAACGCGGTATTGATAATTGACCAGCCTGCTGCGAGTAACCGTTTAGCTTGGTAAACTCGCACTTGGTTGAGATAGGTGTGGGGTGGCAATCCGACCTGTTTGCGGAAGGTGCGCAAGAGTCGCAATGGAGTTAGATCCACCAGATTAGCCAGTTCTTCGAGGGAAATATTTGCATGGTAGTTGGTATTTAAATACTCGCGCACCCGTTCAACGGTTGAATGTTCTTGACCGATTGGTTTGACCCAGGAGCGATCGCTCGCATGGGCATTAATCAGTTGCGCCATGCCCCACAGAAAGCGGGATTCCCGTTCCAAGGGGGATGGCATGGCTTCGAGACTGCGATGAAGTTGGAGAAGTAAGCGATTGAGGTGTTTGTCGTGAATGAGGGGTGAGGCAAAATAGGGAATTCCCTTGGGGCGCTCGGCCAATTCAGTTGCGGCTTGCTGGAGCCAATCGGCAGCGGGCAAGAGGGTGCGATAAGTCCATCCTGTTTCCAAGACTGCCCCCCCTGTATGAATCGCCCCCGGTTGGGTCACCACCACGCTCCCGGGTGGAGCAATGTAGGTCTCGCCTTCATATTCAAACTCCATTGCCCCAGATTCGACAATGGCAATGCCAAAGCCTTCGTGAGCATGGCGCGAGAAGGAATAGGTAATGTAGGTGGCGTGCAGCATTTCCAGATCGTTGAGGACTGGATCGCGCCAAAATTTGACCTGTTCGGTTGTGGATATCTGATGCGCCATATCGGATAAGCCTCTGGTTCATAACCCTGACGGGGAATATTTCCCAGTCTAATGGATGAGTTGCGATCGCTGTCTTGGACGTTTTTGCAGGCAGTAGGGGTTTGTTATGCTGCTTGGTCTTGGGGCGATCGCCCCATCTCTTGACTCCCTGTCAAGAAGTCGTTAGTCCAGCAAGAATGAATTCAACCGCCGTTTCAGTTTGCTGTTTAACCATTTCAGCACTGAGGAGTGCTTTCTCGGTATTGAGATACTTCAAGTTTTCATAGGCATCAAAGTAGAAAGAACAAACCCCTAAGATATTAATGGCGGTTAGAAATGGATCGACCGGTCGAAATTGCCCTTCCGCAATTCCTCGCTCCAAGATCTGAACAATGGATTGAAACCCGGCTTCCCAACCCGTCTGTTCGCCGTAGCGTCCTTGATTCTGAATGGCTTCTTGAAACCAGAGCATTCCATGCCAACGATGACTCACTTCAAACTCGATATAGTTTCGCACAACCGTTTCTAATGCCTGTTCAGGGGATAATCTCTCTAAATCAATCGATTGAAAAGCCTGGTTAATTTCATCAACCAGCTCCTGCAAGACGGATTGATACAAGGTTTCTTTGTTTTTAAAGTAGTAGCAGAGCATCGCCTTGGTTACTCCACTGCGAGTTGCGATCGCTTCCGTCCTTGCGCCAGATAAACCATACTGTGCAAATTCTTCAATCGCGGCGGCCAGAATATTAGCTTTTGTAACTTCTGGATTACGCCTTTGTTTCTCTTTCTTGGCAGTCGGGTCAAATGGCTTGGACACGATCTAGAGCATTTTCGTAAACAGACTACTCTATCGAGCCTAAACCTTATTTTCCCTCAGCAGCACTTGACAGGCTAACTAAATGAGTGTTTAACTAACTGGACATCAAAGATGTTAGCAGGTTACCCTCATCAACCCATCTAACTCCTTCCACTACCTCTAGTTTTGGGAACAACCGCCTTAGATCATCCGTATCTTCCCAATGAGTTGTCACCTTGTTGGATTTGAGTACACCAGCTTGCGCAAGTAAAAACGCACCTGTACACACTGATGCAACGATTGATGCTTTATTTGCCTGTAGCGATATCCATTCTATAACGTGAGTCTTCCTCATCTCACGAATGTGTACACCCCCAACCACGATCAGAACATCAATCGAAGGGTGATTTGAGAAGCCAAAGTTGGGCAGCACCATATAACCACCCCTAGCTTTGATTGGCTCATTCGACTCTGCTACTAAAAACACATTGAAAAGATCGACTTCCTCACTAAGCCTAGCAGCCGTAGAAAATACCTCGAACGGATCAGAGAAATCTAATACTTCTGCTTCTTCATAGATATATATCCCGATATTCATTTGATACTCTCTTTACTCATAACGGCAGCGTTGTGCGGCGGCAGGCAGCCTTAAATACTCACCGACAACCTATGTTCTATCCTGCACCAACGCAGTGTTAGGCTGCTAGTATACACTAAAATTTTAGGTAAATTTAAGCTGTTTTTCAACTGAATCTTATCCGCATGACTTGTCTCAATCGAGTAAAAAATTTAGCCTCTCTCGATCGCTGGGCGAACAGAGTGGGCGATCTGCTAGGGTTGTAGAGTTGCAGGTTGATCTTGGGCGCGATCGCTTTCTCGGTCAATAATCATCCGCTCAATGTTTTCCCTCAGAAGCACTTGACAGCACAACTAAACAGACGTTTAACTAACTAAACACCTGTTTAACTTACGTTCCTTCATTATGCAACCAATTCTTCCTGGTGCGCCTTGGCTAATCGCGCACAAGTCCATGCTGGGTATCAATCGCCCATATAAAGTCACCTTGAATGCCCAAGATTATGTCCTTTGGCAGAATCCCTCTGGAGAAGTATTCGCTCTCAATAACATTTGTCCGCATATGCAAGCCCCTTTATCCAATGGCTGGATTTGTGAGCAGCACAATACGATAGCCTGTCCATTTCATGCTATAGAATTCGACGGATCGGGTCACTTGTGGCGAGAAGGTCAGTTGAGTCAAGCGCCATTGGCTGACCCCTTAGAGTTAATTGTTGATGGCGATTTGATCTGGACTTACGGTGGATTTGAGCCTCGGTTCCCTGTTCCTGAGTTGCACCGACAGGTCGCCTCTGAGTACGAATTTCTAGGCGTAACAGCCCAGAGAAGCATTCAAAGTGATTTTTTGAGTAGTCTGATGATTAACTACGATCACGATCATCAAAATGGCACCCATCGAGAATTTTTTAAAGTTAAATCCTGTCAGTCGAAATTCGTAACTAAAGAGGGCATCTATGCCAAGGTTTCGCAAACTGTGGAGAAAGCTGATTATACACCAGAGGAAATTGCCGCCAATCCTGCCCTAGGAGCTATTCCAGAAATTATGCATAATTTTCTAGAATATGTGTTTCCATCAACACAGTTCTTTTGCTTAGTTTCCCCTGATGTTCAAACTTATCAAGGTCATATTCTTTATCCGGAAACAGAGACGACAACCAAAACATTTATTTTGCTCTATGCAAAATTCAGCGATCCCGCACTGAAATCGGTCATGCAAGAGTCCTTACTCAATATGGCTTCAATTGTGGTGCAACAAGACGTTAAATGTCTTGAAAGTTTATATCCACGGCAAAAAGCTAAAATTCATCTGCCTAATGAAGAAATTATGTTCTACGCAGAAGACCTTTATCAACACTGGGACTCGATGCTTACACTCTGATGTTTTAAGTATTGTAAAGTTGGCCTAGCTCCTTCTATTGCTGCATTAATCCAATCACTATGAGTTTCTGAATTCACTTCTGCTGCTCTTCTATTGATTGTTTTTTCTATTATTGAATCAATCACAGTATTTTCACCATCAAAATATTCAACTTCCACAAATACCTGAGCAAAAAATATAGCATTACCTCGTTCGCTTATTATTTTCGCCAACTTGTATTCACCAATCATAGTACTTACCTCTGTCTAAAACATTTCAATTCCTAGAAATATCCTATTCTAACGTTACACCACTGGCGAAAAAAGTTTACGCCTTACTCATGCCCAGTTGCTCGCTGTCCCCTGGTAATGGGATAATCAACTGCATAAACTCTTTATCCCTGCTCTTAAGTTAATGATGGATTGTATTCACGTCTCCAATATTCGCTGTTATGGATATATTGGCTACTTACCGGAAGAAAAAATACTGGGACAATGGTTTACAGTTGAGCTGTCCCTGTGGTTAGATTTATCGGTATCTGGAGCGAGTGATGATCTCGATGATACGTTCAATTATTGTGAAGCGATTGAGATCGTTAAAGGAATTGTGAGTAGCAATAAATTTGACTTAATCGAGAAATTGGCGACGGCGATCGCCGATGAACTTCTAAACCGGGAAAACCAACCCCACCAACGCCCTCCCGTACAAAAAGTTGGTGTACGCGTGATTAAATCTCCTCCCATACCCGACTTTAGCGGCCAAGTCACGGTTGACATTACTCGCACGAATCCCCAATTTGCCTAATTCCAGTCAACAGAGCAGATTGATTATCTTCAATTCGCTTGAGGCCCCCCGCCTTTTGCAAGAAACTGTTACATTAGTTTATAGGCAAATGAGATTGACAATACACTACAGTAGTAGACTCTTGTTCAATCTGATTTGCAAAAGCGGCTCCAACCTAAAAGGCTAGAAGTTGTCGCGGTGAACTGTACGGAGGTCTAACGTGAATAACCCGTCGAATCAAAATCCTGAATTATTTCAGGGCGACACTGACAATAACTTATTATGGGACTATGTTCAATCCTTGAGTCCGGAAACCGTGGCTCAACTCTCTAAACCTACCTCTTCGGAAGTTTTCCAAGTCATGGAAAACAACATCATGGGACTTCTGGGCCATCTCCCATCAGAACAGTTTGGGGTTACCGTAACAACCAACCGAGAAAACCTAGGTCGCCTCTTAGCCTCTGCCATGATCAGTGGCTATTTTTTGCGTAATGCCGAACAGCGTATGATGTTTGAAAATACTTGGTCAGCCTCTGAATCCCACGCAAGTGAGATGGAGTAAAGTTTACTGAAGTCAAGTTTCCAGTAAGTTCAGGTGTCTTCATTATCTAAATCACTACAAACTCCTTGGAAGTCGCCTGAACCGGCTGTTCTTGAGGATCTCCGGACTTCTTTGCTGCGCTGGTATGGTGATGCGGGTCGGGTCTTGCCTTGGCGAAAAGAACGAGACCCTTACCCCATCTGGATTTCTGAGATCATGCTCCAGCAAACCCAAGTGAAGACGGTTTTACCCTATTACGATCGCTGGTTGCACGCTTTTCCCACCCTAGAAACCTTAGCTCAAGCTAATCTGCAACAGGTGCTGAAACTCTGGGAGGGACTCGGTTATTATAGCCGGGCGCGAAATTTATATCGAGCAGCCCAGCAAGTCATGGAAGAGCATCAGGGCATTTTTCCCCAACAGCTAGAAGCGGTTTTAAGTCTACCAGGTATTGGCCGGACAACGGCTGGCGGCATTCTCAGCGCTGCCTTTAATCAGCCCATTTCCATTTTAGATGGTAATGTTAAACGCATTTTGGCTAGACTAATAACGCTACCGAAGCCCCCAGGGAAATCCCAGAAACAGCTTTGGGCATTATCTGATGCTATTGTAGATCGGGATCGTCCGAGAGACTTTAATCAAGCTCTGATGGACTTAGGGGCAACCCTTTGTACTCCGAAAGTGCCAAAGTGCGATCGCTGTCCTTGGAATTCCCATTGTCTCGCCCATCAAACCGGAACCCCTACCCATTGGCCCATGCGTGAAACTCCCCCTGTTCGGCCCCACAAAAACATCGGTGTTGCCGTCATCTGGAACGATCGAGGACAACTGCTCATTGACCGTCGTTTAGACAAAGGATTACTTGGGGGTTTGTGGGAATTCCCAGGTGGCAAGCTCGAACCGGGCGAAACGCTTCCAGAATGTATTAAACGGGAAATTCAAGAAGAATTAGCGATCGAGATAGAAGTGGGCGATCGTCTAATTACCATTGACCATGCCTATACCCATTTTCGGGTCACCTTAAATGTTTATAATTGTCGCTACGGTTCGGGTACGCCTCAAGCGATAGAATGCCAAGAAATTCGTTGGGTTACCTTAGAAGAATTAGACCAATTTCCCTTTCCCAAAGCTAATCTGAAAATTATTGAAGCCCTACGCGAGCAGGGAATAGGGTATAGGCAATAGCTTGTATAGCTAACTTTCTGCCCCAGTCTCAAAAATCGTGACACAATACGGTATAGTTTCAACCTTTGTCTACTCTTCCCTGCTCTCTATGGCTGATTCAACCCGTCGTAAATCTAAACCTATTGTCCTCACATCCCATCCTCGCAGCAGTGGGGCAAAACCGATCGCCATTGATTGGGGCAATTCCGATCCGATTGCCAGAGGACCAGTAATTGCTACATTAACCAATCCTGCTCACCGAAATGTGATAGGAACCCATTCCGGTTCCTATGCCATTTATCGTGCCCTAGCGGTTGCTCGTCAAGCGCTGAATCCAGAACATCGAGCGGATCTAACCAATACGGCACCCGTGGCAGACATTGGTCCCCATCCCAGTTGGACCGATCCGGATAAAATTGTTTCTCTAGACCCCTTTGGCGCTCGTGTGGGTGACATTTATACGCAATTCTACGAACAAGGAATCGATATTCGGCCAACAATCGCCATTACCCAAGCCCATATCAATATGCCCGAACTTCAAGAAGCCGTCAGTAAGGGACGGTTGCACGTTGATGGCCAGATCTTAAAGGAAGGTGGGGATTTAGTCGTGGTCAAAGCAGCGATCGAACCAGTGTGGTATTTACCGGGAATCGCCAAACGCATTGGGGTAGAAGAAATGGATTTGCGTCATGCCCTGTTTGAACAGACGGGGGGCATGTTTCCGGAGTTGGTGACGCGGCCAGATTTGGTGTTATACTTGCCCCCCATCGGTGGTTCAACGGTGTATTTGATTGGCGATTTAAGGGCAATTGCGGATCGAGATCGCCCCATCGCTGTTCGCGTCCATGATGAGTGCAATGGTTCTGATGTCTTTGGCTCCGATATTTGCACCTGTCGTCCCTATCTTGCCCATGGGATTGAGGTCTGTATTCGGACTGCCCAAGAAGGGGGCTTAGGGGTAATTGTCTATTTCCGGAAGGAAGGTCGTGCCCTGGGTGAAGTCACTAAGTTTCTCGTCTATAATGCTCGCAAACGTCAGGAAGGAGGCGATCGAGCAACAGCCTATTTTGAGCGCACCGAATGTGTAGCGGGAGTTCAAGATATGCGCTTTCAGGAATTTATGCCCGATGTCTTGCATTGGTTAGGCTTAACCCGCATTGACCGGTTGGTGTCCATGAGTAACCTGAAATATGATGCGATTACCAATTCAGGAATTGAAGTCATTGAGCGCGTTCCTATTCCTCCTGAGTTAATTCCCAAAGATGCACAAGTTGAGATTACGGCCAAGCGGGCGGCTGGATATTATGCACCCGAGGAAGTTCCCGATCTAGCAATGCTAGAAGAAACATTAGGTCGGGGGTTAGAGGGATAGGGATTAATTCCCATCCGTTAGCATAAATGACCGATTCAACGAACTGGGTAGGATGCGGCGTTGAAGTAACCTGAGTTCGGGATAAGAGAATTTGACCACTGATTTAATGATGGCATGGGAATTGAGAGCAATTATAGAATCAGGATTTCAGCTTATCCAGAACCCAGGCGATCATAACAAACGAGATTACATTAGCAAGCCTCAAACTGAGGATTACGCAAAATGGGTATGAATTGTCCCCATTCCCAGTCACTATCAGGTGCAGATTCTTCTCGGATTAGTTTTTCTGCCCAGTTAGGAGACTCTGATTTATATTCACCGTCCCAAGCTTCATGGGTAGAAGAAGAAGGAGAGGAATTTCGGGTTTTAAGGATGTTGTCCATAGTTGGCTGCTTCAGTACTCAGGTAGATGCCGACTTTTTCTCAGTCAGTTCACTTAATCTCTTGCTTTTAATCTTTCAGAAAAAACATGAGCTTAAGATTTAATTATTAGGATAATCGTTTTTTTTTCTGTCTGACAAGGATCAATGCCTCATCTTGGCCGAATCTTTGCAATTTCATGGATTCTACGGAAGTTTGGTCGAAAACCCCAAAATCTACAGAGGTTTCGATAATTTTCGATCGGTTTTGATAGCAGATTTTCTAATTTTGTGAGAAAGGTGAGATCGACTATATGCGTGTTATTGAGGAGGTAGGATTGGGTATTTTCCTATATAAACCTCTGATCTTTTGTGCATTTAAACTGTGCCATAGCTCAAAAGTTGCCTATGCTAGACGAAATTGCTCGGTCAAGTCGCCGAAGGTTTTGCATAGATCCAACTATGAATGGGCAATATAGCGCTACGCGCTAGGGAACAGGCAATAGTAGACTGTGAAAGACATCCGTTACAACAGGAATTGGAGTAACATGGGAGCCAATTGATTAATAACGCCCAGAAACCCTCCCCGTCGTTTGCCTTTTTTACTTTCCTCGATCGCCTTTTCCGTCACGTCAATAAATTCTTGAGAGATTTCGGAGCCTTCCTCATTGCCTTGGGTTTCAAAAATAGTACGGGCGACTGTCCAATCGGCGATCGCCCCACTGCCATCTCCAAGTTGCAAGCGACTTACCCCACGCCCTAAATAAGCGGGAGCGAAATTGGGATCGATCTGTAGGGCTAAACTATGTTTTTCCAGCGCTCCTTGATGATTTCCAGAACGAGCATCGACAAACGCTAACCGATAATAATCTTCTGGACTCAGAACTCCACCCGGAAATTCAAGCACTCCATTCAGAATCGCTGTATTAATAATAGCTCCTTCAATTTGGGCATTGGCCATATATGACCCACTCAAATTCGCGCCAGCCAAATTTGCGCCAGTCAGGTCAGCATAGGATAAATCTGTGCCCATTAAATTGGCTCCAGCTAAATTGGCTCCGGCTAAATTGGCGCGTCGCAGATCTGCCTTATATAAGAGCGCTCCGGTCAGATCTGCACCACTCAAATTCGCTCCACTTAAATCTGCGTTATCCAGATTGGCAAAACTTAAATCGGCTCCTGTTAAGTCGGCATTCTCTAACTGAGCCATACTTAACCCTGACTCGCTCAGGTTACACATCGGACATTGCTTAGAAGAGAGGAGTTGTCTGAGATGTTCTAAATCTTCTGCTGCCACAGGAGCGGCTAAAGTGAAACCCAGAACTATAAGTGCGGTGGAGATTGCTTTATTCATACCCAAGTGCCATAGCCATCTGTTCTATCTTAAGGGCAGATGGGGAGATAGGGTAGGGAATGGGAGGATTGCCGATTCCCTCATTCCCCCATTCCCTATTCCCTAGCCATTACCCGTTGTTTAGAGTTTTGCGCCACATTCGGGACAGAAGTGGTTACTGGGGCCGTTTTTGGCTCCACAACTGGTGCAATAGAGTAACTCTAAAGACTGTTCCTTCTTGGGTGTTGGTAAGCCGAGCATTTGGGAATTGCCCTTACCCGGAGCCACCATGGGATAACAGTTTTCGTCGCGGGTGACATGGGCATCAAGAACTACAGGGCCATCATAGGTAAGCATTTCGGCGATCGCCCCTTCGAGCTGATCTCGGTTATCAATCCTCATGCCTTTAATGCCATAAGCATCTGCCAGCTTCACAAAATCGGGCATTCCCACTTCCATATTGGTAGCAGAATAGCGCTCACCATAGAACGTTTCTTGCCACTGACGTACCATACCTTGCCAAGCATTATTGACGATCGCCACTTTGACATTAATGCCATATTGGGCGATCGTTCCCAGTTCCTGAATATTCATCTGGATACTGGCATCTCCAGCAATACAAATCACCTGTTCATCCGGCAGAGCCACCTTAGCTCCCATCGCTGCGGGCACGCCAAAGCCCATGGTTCCCAAGCCACCACTGGAAATCCATTGCCGAGGGCCATTTTCCAGGAATTGCGCTCCCCACATTTGGTGTTGTCCCACATCGGTCGTGTAAAACGCATCAGGCGCTTGTTGGCCAATGGCATAAATGACCTCTTGGGGAGAGAGCTGCCCTTCCGGACGAGGAATCACCAAAGGATAGTCGGTGCGCCAGCGATTAATCCGCTCTAACCACAGAGTGGTTTTAGTCGGTTGACCTGATAGACCCATTTGATGACAGCGAGTCAGTAGATCGATCAACACTTGGCGCACATCACCAACAATTGGAACTTCTGGGGTGCGGTTTTTACCCACTTCTGCTGGGTCAATATCAATATGGATTACTTGAGCGCGGGCGGCAAACTCATCTAATTTTCCGGTTACTCGGTCATCGAAGCGGGCCCCAACAGCGATTAACAGGTCGCATTCACTAACGGCAAAGTTAGCATAGGCGGTACCATGCATTCCCAACATCCCCACCGATAGGGGGTGTTTTTCATCAAAGGCTCCTTTACCCATAAACGTGGTAGTCAAGGGAATTTGGAACAGTTCAGCCAGTTCTTTGAGTTCCGCATGGGCCCCAGAAGCGATCGCCCCACCCCCAACGTAGAGTAGGGGACGTTCAGCTTCTTGCATTAAGGCGATCGCCTGATTAATTTGTCGAGGATTACCCTTAATAGTGGGTCGATAGCCAGGTAACTTAATCGTTCCGGGTTCTACGGGTACATAATCACATTCTTCTGTACCCACATCCTTGGGAATATCAATCAAAACCGGTCCCGGCCGTCCTGTACTAGCAATATGAAAAGCCTCAGCCACAATTCGAGCCATATCTTGGGCATGACGAACGACATAGGAATGCTTCACCACCGGCAGGGTAATACCGTAAATATCCGTTTCTTGGAATGCATCTGTACCAATGGCTGCCCGAGTCACCTGTCCGGTAATAACGACCATCGGAATCGAGTCCATTTGAGCTGTAGCGATACCCGTAACTAAGTTCGTTGCTCCAGGGCCAGAGGTTCCAAAACATACGCCCACTTTACCCGTAGCGCGGGCATAAGCATCTGCTGCATGGGAGGCCCCTTGTTCATGTCTGACTAAGAAATGTTTCAGTTCTCCATTGGCTTCGCAGCGATACAATTCATCATAAATCGGTAGAATTGCTCCCCCTGGATAACCAAAAATGTGCTTGACTCCGTGCCGTTTTAAGCTATCCATAAGGGCATATGCGCCCGTTCTTCGAGTAGCTATTACCGTTGTGGCTTGCATAGGTCTTCTCCTTCAGTTTACTTGCCTGATTAAATCGCTTTTGAATTGTATCGCTTCTATTTTCCAAAAATCCACACAATTTAACGCATATTTTAGAGTCTTTTTAATTCTTAAAATTTTAGCGCGACTTGCTGGTAATCGGGAGTCGGCAGTTGGGAGTTGGGAATTCATCCAATCCCCAGGTCTGGAGGGTCTCCGTCTACCACCATTGTGTACTCCTACTGTCTACTCCCCAGGACATAGTCTCCTAATTGAGCGTGAGCCACTTTTGTCCATTCAAACGGGTAATGACCCCAAAGACCAACAGACCCAGAGTAATTTTCCGTTCGTCAATCAAGAAGGGTTCCAGGGTGCTGGGTTTTGCACCATTCTGAGAATAGGAAAAGGCTCGTTGTCCTTTAATGTCTTCTTTAAAAAAGTAAACATTAAATTGGTGTTGACCATTTTTCCAGGTTCCAATCACTTGCCAACAGGAAGGTTCTTTTTCCATTCCTTGCACCGCTATTTGGGCTTGGGTAAAGTTGAGTTTCAGATCCGTAATGCCCTGCTTTTCTAAGCCCGCTTCTAGGGCAGGTAGATAATCCTCTTGAATAAATTCGGCAAAGGGTTTCTTTTCTGGAGCTGGGGGTTTTTCTTTTTTAGGTGCTGTGGTTTGTTCGTCTGCCATGGTTGAAGTCTGTAGAAACGGTTGATCTTCCTCATGATATAGCGCTTTGCGCTGGGAATGGGGAATAGGGAATGGACGATCTGTGTGTCTGCGTGTCCCTGTCACCCTATCTTCCTATCTCCCCGTGTCTGTGGGTTACAGTCGTACTGATGACAAGTTTGCCCTTGGATTATTTGTGCGCAGGGTTTTCAGCTTTTCGTAACACTCCCGTTCAGTTTTACTGAGCGTCTTGGGAACGGCAATCGCAATTTTCACCAACTGATCTCCACGACTACCTTTCGGATTAGGCCATCCCTTACCTCGCAAACGCAAGGATTGACCATGGCGAATGCCAGCCGGAATACTCATTTGCACCCGTCCATCAGGAGTAGGCACTTCAATACTGGCTCCTAAAACTGCTTCTTCCGGAGAAATGGGTAGCTCACAAACTAAATTATCCCCCTCAAACTCAAAAAAATTATGGGATTGCAAGGAAACTGTTAGATACAAATCTGCCCGTTGCTGAGTTTGTGGATTAATACTCCCTTTTCCTCGCACCCGAATCCGAGTACCAGGTTTTGCTCCGGGAGGGATACGCACCTCAATTACTTCTGAGCCTAAATTAATCCGTTTTTGCACCCCATGAAAGGCTTCTGCCAACGACAGGACAATAGAAGCTTCTTGGGGAACTGTACTGGTTTTTGGCGCAGAGCCATAACTGGCAAAATCCTCAAATCCACCAAACCCTGTAGAGCGTCCAGTACTGCGATAATTATAGGATGTTTTGCGCCCTGCACTTGCTCCAGGGCTTCCTGTTCCCATCCGTCCCAGGAGTTCATTAATAAAGTCATCAAAGGTTGTATATTGACTAAAATCAAAGCCATTAAAATCGACACCAGGAGCCGTACCCCGTCCGTAACCGGATGATGTACCCGCTTGCTTCCAATATTGGCCAAACTGGTCGTATTTTTTGCGCTTTTCTGGATCGGATAAGACCTCGTAAGCCTCGTTAACCTCCTTAAACCGAGCTTCTGCTCGCTGATTTCCAGGATTCATATCCGGGTGGTATTTCCGGGCTAGACGACGGAAACTCTTCTTAATTTCATCCGCATTTGCACTGCGACTAACCTCCAACACCGAATAGTAGTCCTTAAAATCAGTAGCCACCATCATATGCTCCTTAACGCTCTTAAGTCTTTAGTTTAATGGTTTATATAGCAATACCAGCTTAAGGGTATCAAAGGTTAAGTCTGGCTCGTAGTTCGGTTGCGATCGCAATTTCCGAACCCCATGACAGTCCAGAAAGCGATTGCCCTCGCCTGATTCAATGGAGGGACACGGGGACATGGAGATGATACCCCTCTTTTGTCACTCTGCCGAATCAAGATAGGAATTAAGATAAGGGATTTAGGCTGAAGAAAAAAAGTATTGAAATTGATTGACACGGTGTAGCAATGGGCGAAGTGATGAGAGTAATTGCCAATCTGGGAAAA
>NZ_JAGHZH010000084.1:0-40761 GCF_017746885.1 Roseofilum sp. SBFL
GGGTTTCTGGATCATGAAAGCATACCACTCGATATCTTTGGGGATTAAATTGGGTTTTCATGTTATTCTTAATCCGAACCACAAATTTTGTCTGAGTTTTACTCATTTCTTCTATAAATTCCCAACTAGCAAAACCTCTATGCTTCAAAATTGCCGTGACAATATTCGTATCCAGTAGATAACCCATGGTGACTTACCATCGACCTTCCACTGCGGCATCAAAAATAGCCATCTGTTCTGGCGTTAGGTCGTTCAACGTTCCGGCAACACTCTCTGTCACCATTATCCGCTCGACTCGCTCTGTCAACTCCGACTCATCCACGGTACAAAGTTCCTGGGCATCCACTTGTGCCAATAGGTTAGAAAAGATGCTCATCACTTCATCTTTTTCTAATCACTCTCTGAACTTCTCGTTTTCTTGGAATAAGCGATCGACGATCGCAGAAATTCGACCGATCGCCTTGGGGGTGGAGCAGGTTCAGAACGTTGTTGGCTTGTCTCCTCGATTGAGGTGAACCTGCCCCTACAGGATGACAACTTCTATAACCGATTAATCGTGGCTAAATCTTCTCTAGAAATCCCTGCTACTTCGCCTAAATTCT
The DNA here is from genome assembly GCF_017746885.1 of Roseofilum sp. SBFL. NCBI lineage: Bacteria > Bacillati > Cyanobacteriota > Cyanophyceae > Desertifilales > Desertifilaceae > Roseofilum > Roseofilum sp. SBFL. Next base: position 603 of record NZ_JAGHZH010000084.1, read on the forward strand.
GGTTTTGAAAAAGGGCGGTAAATGCACCTGCACCTAACCCTTGGTGAGGCCAGAGGCGATAGCAAGGAAGGTGGGTGAGATGGGATTGGTAATTGAGAAGATGGGGAACGGGGACAGGTTGAAAGTGGGGATATTTTTTCAGTAACCACTGACAAATTTGCTCGTTTTCTTCGAGGGAATAGGTGCAAGTCATGTAGAGCAAATAGCCTTGGGGAGCGACCAATTGGGCGGCATTGCCGATGATCCGTTTTTGTCGGTTGGCGTTGCGATTAAGGGTGACTTTATGGAAACATCCAGGGACTTTTTTCTGTTTCAAAAGTAGGGATTGACCGCTACAGGGGGCATCGACAAGGACGAGTTGGAAGGCTTGGGAAAAGTCTTGGGCAAGCAGTTGGGGATCGAGCTGGGTAGCGATAATACTTGCCTTCACCTGCTGCTCTGAAAGATTAGCAACTTGACACCGCCTTAAGTTAGCTATCAAAGTTCCCAGGCGCTTACCCACAACTTCATTGCATAGCAGTAAGTCCGGTTGCAGAGTATGCCAAGTGAATAAACTTTTACCTCCCGGAGCAGCACAAACATCGATCGCCGTTTGAACCCCAGATAATTGCAACAGAGGAGATGCTGCAAACACAGAAGAAAAGTCTAGACAATAATAGGCTCCGCGATCGTGAGCGGAATATTTTCCCGGTTGCGCTCCTAAACTGAGTCGATCCACCCGCTCCGGTTGCCAGGGTTGAGGCGGTTCCACGGTAAACGGACGCTCTGAAGGAGGGTCTTCACACCAGAGAATACAGGGATGTAAAGGAGGTGGCTGATCGAACGCTTGGATAAACCGATCGCGCAATTGTGGATCGCTCCAGAGGCGATCGCTCAACTGCTTCAAAAGTTTAGAAGACATCCATAAACAATAAGCAACAACACCTTACGATTTTAAGATGGATTGCTAATCCCAATAAAAATAAAAATCATCCACACTAAATTGTCCATCAAACGCCGAAAAATTAATCCGGTAAATATCGGGTGTCTCTGTGATTAACGTCAACAGGGCATTAGGAGCAATTGAATCGTTTAAGGTAGCCAAATTCGCTTCTGATAACTCGGTATAGGCGATCGCCTCATTCTCTCTATTAAATCCTGTCAACGTAATCCGTCGCGAGCTAGTCACATAACAACTTACAGCCCGAATGGGCTGAGTAAATAGAACTTCCATCCAACCACTTTTGGGGCCGGCAATAAGTACCATGCTTCCTGACTTTGGAGGATAGGCAGGATTCGAGGGTTGAAGGGCGATCGCATTGCGAAACTGGATACCCCAGTGTTCAAACTGGTGGTTAGCCACTTCAAACCCTTGCAAGGTTTCTAAATCCAAATAAATTCCCTTTTCCTCCTCAGCAGAGGACGGTAACCCAGATTCTGTGATATCCGCAGGATTAGACACGGCCGTTGGTTGTTCACTTAAGCGATCAAAGGGATAGATAATCCTCTCGGACGAAGTCTGAGAGCGGTTCACGTACAGATGCCGATTAGATTCTCCAATAGAAACCACAGATTCGACAACCGGAGTTGTTGATACTCTATCAGATAGGCGAAGATGACGCTGAGATTTACCCTGTCGATTCAGTTTTGAGGTCGCCATCTGCTGTGCTGGTGTCATAACTCTCTGTCCCGACAAACTGTCACCTAGAATACTTTGTTTTCCGCAAAAACTAGAATGAGGGGTTTTACCCCTCATCCATATTATGTCCTATTTACCCCATTTTGACTGCTTATCGGGGAAGAAGGTTAGGACTTCCTTAGATACTCGCTCCTATTGCCTATTGCCTGTTACCTAGCGCGAAGCGCCATAAAACGTCACCGCACTATTGCCATAAACCTTTTGGCGAAGAATTTCTAAGCCATCCAATTCATCTGGAGGAGGCAGTTGGGGGGAATGTTCGACGGCAAGTTCTCCCGTATCACAGAGCAGATGCAGATCGGCGATCGCCTCCAACACAGGCTGATACAATGAACTCTGGTAAGGTGGATCGAAATAAATGCGATCGAAGCTCTCTGCTTCTAAGCGCTGTACCCGCTTCAGCACATCCCCACAAAGCACCTGAAATTGGTCTGGCGATGCCATCTGTTGCCAATTTTGGCGAATCACCCCACAAGCACGAGAAGACTGCTCAATCCCCACAACCCAACTTGCTCCCCGACAGAGCGCTTCGGCTCCCATCGAACCACTGCCAGCACACAAATCTAGCCAGCGACAGCCGGCGATCGAACCTTGCCAAATATTACATACCGCCTCCCGTACCCGTCCCACCGTTGGGCGAGTTAGAGAACCGGGAAGGGTTTTTATTACACGATTACCATAAATACGCATAAGCAAAAGGTTGCCCTGCCATCTCCCTTACATTAAAACCGATGTCTTAATTTAGCATTGTGCAAACAATTTTTAAGGGTCTACAATTCAGCAGCCAATCATCGTTGGGTAGGCAGGGTCAGAGTTGTTGAAGTTAATAGCTTAAACCGGAGATCGTGTTACCCTACTGAGGTACAAAAGAAAAAAATTGAGAGAGAACCCTCAGGCAAGACCGGAGATAAGGGAGTGAGCAGTACGAATTATCAGCCAGCATTAGATCGAGTTCAACAGGAAGTTAATCTGTTATTAGATAGGGCAGAAAGGGCAGCGCATATTTTTAGTCGCTATACAACAAAGCAAGTCCAACAAATTGTTGAGGCAATGGTTCAAGCCGGCAAGGAAAAGGCTGAATTTTATGCTCAATGGTTGGTTGGCGAAACAGGCTACGGTAACGTTGAGGACAATGTGAAAAAAAATCTAGATTGTTCAGTCGGATTGCTGAACCGATATCGCATTGCTGATTTCATCGAGCCTAAGATCGATGAAGAAAAGAAAATCATTAGTTTTCCAAAACCCGCAGGAGTCATAGCTGGCTTAATCCCCAGTACCAATCCCGTGATGACAGTCTATTACAAGGCCATTATCAGTATGATGACCCGCAATGCAATTATTTTTTCTCCACATCCTGCGGCACAACATTGCTCGATTCACGTTGTAGATTGGATGGCAGAAGTTGCGGAACGAGCCGGGGCACCCTCTGGTGCAATTCAGACGATTCGTCAACCGAGCCTTCTGGCCCTCAATTCTTTAATGGAATCCCCCCAAACTAGCACGATTCTGGCAACAGGGGGCCCTAAACGAGTCCGTGCGGCTTATAGTTCAGGGAATCCTGCGATGGGTATGGGACCGGGGAATGTGCCCTGTTTTGTACATGAGTCGGCTGACATCGAGAGGGCTGCTACACAAATTATTGCCAGTAACAGTTTCGACCACGCACTCCCCTGTGTTTGTGAATCGGTTGTGTTTGCCGATCGCACCATTGCTCCCCAACTCAAAGAGGCTTTAGGGCGATCGGGAGGGTATTTTGTAACTGATGAAGCCGCCCAAAAACTCCGTAACTATCTGTTTCTGGAAACTGGACTCAATCGTGAAGCGATTGGGAAAAGTGCGGTTTGGATTGCTGGAAAAGTTGGATTTTCCGTCCCGAAGGATACAAAAAGTTTGCTTGTGGAAATCCATGCAGTAGGAGATCGCGAACCCCTCAGCCAAGAGAAAATGTTTCCCGTGATGGGGTACATTCGAGTGGAGGGCATAGAGGGGGCAATTGAGAGGGCTGTGGCAATGTTGGAGAGGATGGGTAAGGGTCACTCTGCGGTGATTCACAGTCAAGATCCCGCTATCGTTGCCCGTTATGCAGCGGCGTTGCCCGTCTGCCGAATTGCAGTCAATACCCAAGGCGTTCAAGGCTCTAGTGGTGTTTCTACCAACCTGACAAGAGGACCGGTGATTGGTACGGGATTCTTCGGAGGCAGTTCAGTGGATGATAATATCGGCCCTCAATACTTAGTACAGTGGTCTCGTGCAGCTTATCCCGCAGACTCGACTGTTTCTGTGCCAGATATGGCAGAGGCGATCGCGCGGGCATCTTCCCGAGAGGCTTAAACTCATGACAACGCTTTCCGGTACGGTGCAAATGAAACGAGTGGGAGAAGGAAACAATATCGCTCTCTTCGTCCTCGATCGCCCAGAAAAAGCGAATGCTTATCATGATGGTATGATTTGCCAGTTCGCAGAACAGTACGCTGAGGCGGCGAGCGATCGCACCATTCGCGCGGCTATTGTGACGGGAGCCGGAGAGAAAGTTTTTTGTGCTGGTGCCGATATTTCAAGTTTAGGCGATCGCTCCTATGCCGATGGATTAAATCTACGGAGCCGGCAGCTTTTTGATGATTGGGCTAATGCCCCCTGGCCGACGATCGCAGCGATTCAAGGGCCAGCTATTGCCGGGGGGTTAGAATTGGTCCTGGCTTGTGATTTTCGCATCTGTAGCCCTTCGAGTTGGTTCTCGTTACCTGAAGTTGATTTAGGCTTAATTCCGGCTGCTGGGGGAGTGCGTCGGCTGACTAAATTGGTGAACGAAGCGAGGGCAAAAGCGATCGTACTCTTTGGGCAAAAAGTCGATAGTGCTACCGCGCTACAGTGGGGACTGGTTTCTCAAATTAGCGATCGCGTATGGGAGGATACCCTTGACCTTGCTGAAACTGTAGCTCGGCGAGACCCCCTGGCAATGCATCTCGCTAAACTAGCAATACAATCCGTTCATGGTAGTTTGGGAGATAAAACTGTCGAAGCCGTTGCTCAAGCACTGCTCTACCAGCGAAAAATAGAGACAGAATAAGCATTATGGTCGCGCCCAAATCACTCATGCAATCTTCCGTAATTCCTTCCAAATCTCCCCGACTTATTGCGATCGGGACTGCAACTCCGCCACAAAAATACACCCAAGCCGAGATCTTAAAAATTTTCAACATCACCAATCCAAAAATTCGCAAAATTTTCAGTAATTCTCATATCAAATCCCGTCACCTTTGTTTACCGAAATCCAACCCAGAGGGTCAGAGGCTGCAAGAAAGCCAAGGGGATTTATTAGAGAAACACAAAAAGATGGCGCTCGATATCGGACAGTCAGCCATTAACAAGGCATTAGAAAAAGCTCGACTCACTCCTCAAGATATTGATTATATTAGTGTCGTCTCTACCACGGGTTTGCTCTGTCCGAGCCTGAGCGCACTTTACATCAAAGAGATGGGGATGCGTCCAAACATTTACCGGATTGATATTGTTGGCATGGGTTGCAACGCAGGATTAAATGGTCTTCAACCAGTCGTCAATTTTTGTGCCCTCAATCCAGAGGCAATCGGTCTCCTCCTTTGTGTTGAAGTGTGTTCTGCTATGTATGCAATCGATGATACATTAAATGCAGCAGTGGTCAATTCGTTATTTGGAGATGGTGCAGGTGCGGCGATCATTTCTGGCCAAGCTTTTCTGGAGTTATCCACTGGGCCCAAAATTCTCGGCTTCAGTTCTCACCTGATTACTGAGGCGATCGATGCGATACGGCTGGATTGGCAAGAAACCCAATATGCCTTGTATTTAGATAAACAAATTCCTTATCTTTTGGGACGAAATGTTAAGATTCCGGTGACTAATTTGCTTGAGAAATTCGATCGCAAACGCCGAGATATTCAGCATTGGGTGATTCATTCCGGGGGTCGCAAGGTGATCGATTCGATCAAATATGCTTTAAATATTACCGAGCATGACGTGCGCCATACCACCCATATCCTGCAAAATTATGGTAATTTATCCTCGGCCTCTTTTCTCTTCTCTCACGAACGACTATTGCAGGAAGAAGTTGCTCGAAAGGGAGAGTCTGTCATGATGATGACGATGGGACCGGGTTCGACCATTGAATGCTGCTTGGGGGAATTTTAAAGCATGACGCAATACACGACGTTAAAACTTACCAAACGGGAAACGATCGCCCATATAAACTTGCAATGGTCAGATCCGAGTCAATTGAATGCAGTCTGCTTGTCAGAATTAATCAAATTAATGAACGATCTCGAAGATCATGACACTTGCCAACTGATCGTATTTTGGGGCTTGAATACTCAGCAGACTGCGATCGCCGCACCGCCTGCATTTAACGATTGTAGCAAATGGGAAAAAGTTCTCCGGCGGCTAGAACAATTTGCGGGGGCATCCATCGCCGCGATCGATGGCTATTGTACCCGGTTTCACTTTCAACTTGGCCTCGCTTGCGATTATCGGGTTGTGACGGCGCGATCGCTCTTTCAAATGCCGGAAGTTAAAGAAGGTTATTTACCGGGAATGGGAGTGTTCCGATTGGCAAAATATACCGGAATTGGCGTTGCTCGTCGCTTGTTGTTTACTGGCGCTCAATTTTCTGTTGAAGAGGCGATCGCACTGGGAATCGTCGATCGCTCCTGCGAAACAACTGCATTGGAACAGACTATTCAAGATGTTCAGCAGGCGTTGATGCCCATTCACCCTCAAGTATTACAAAATACCCGTAGACTCCTCAATGAATCTTTTGCCACGTCTTATGAAGATGCGATCGGACATTATTTAGCCGTACAAGATCTATGCCTGTCTCAATTACCAGAGAGAACATAACCTATTCCCCATTCCCTTCCCCTTGGGGGGACACAGGGGGGGTTTGCCTATTCCCTAGCACGCAGCGCTATACCAAGTAACTGATGATTCCTTATCAACAAATGTTTTGCCTTCTAGACTATCGCATTGTCTCCCACTTTACGGAGACCTGTATTAGCCTTGGGGTATTCGATCATCTTGCAACCCATTCTTTATCCGTATCAGAGTTAGCCGAGCGAACGGGAACTCATCAGCGATCGCTCCATCGCTGTTTACGGGGACTGGCTCATTTTGACTTGTTCGCGATCAAACCGGATGCCAATCCTTCTCGGTCTATCGTTTCTCTGACCGATGTTTCACAATATTTAGTCCTGAACTCAGAGTTTTCCCTCAGACCATGGCATCACTTCTGTCAGTTAGCCCAGTCCAGAAAACATGAGCAACGACGTACGCTTTGGAAAGAATTATTACAGACTGGCAAAAGTATTTATCAGCTTGGGCGCGATCGCCTCTTCTACGATTATCTACAAGAACATCAGGATTTAGCCGCCGCTTTCGATCGCGCGATGGAATCGATGTCGCAGGTTGAAATTCGGGATATTTTGCAAGGGTTTGACTTTTCTCAATCCCAAAAGATTACTGAAATTGCCGGGGGAAATGGGGCGCTCATTACCGGAATTTTACAAAAGTACGAAGGCATTCAGGGGCAACTGTTTGATGTTCCCGACACGATCGCTCGCGTCTCTGTTCAACCGCGCTTGCAGGCGATCGGAGTTGATATGCAGGTTACATTGCCCGATATTCCCGGAGATGGAATCCTAAAACGCATTTTGCATTCCTATTCTGATGAGCAGGCACGCAGGATTCTCTCGAATGTAAGGCAGGCCATGCACGCTGGCAACAAGCTATACATTTTTGAACTGATTGAAGATTACCAAGTTCGCAACCCCTATATCGGTATCAAAAACTTGCAGATGTTGTTGGTACATGGCGCACCAGGAGAAAGTGGAGGCCCCGGAGAACGGACTCGAAACGAGTTTGCCTCTTTACTTGACAGCGTAGGCTTTGAATTGGTTAATATTCAACCCTTGCCATCGATCGACGCAATTGTAGCGATTTATCCCTAGTCTTCTCCCGGAATCCCTTCAGGATGCCAGATCCGAATCCGCTTCTCTTTTAACGCCTTCTCTTCTTCAAACAAACTCTCAAGTTCTGCTACTTTAGCCTCATCAATTCCGAGCTTGCTAGCCATTTTACGAATCGTCGCTTTTTCTCCGTCACTGTAGTCCCCATCTGCAGCCGAAGCCTGAATTGCCTCATAAACGAGAACATAACGTCCCTTTTTGGCTAGGGGATCGCTGAATACGAGTTTTTCGATATCATCCGTTGTGCCAGTTCCGTTGAAATTTCTCAGTTCATCAATTTGGCTCTCACTCATCTCCGGATGGTAGGTGGTGGCATGACCGATGACCCAATCCCGTTCGGGTTGTGAGAGTTCTCCATCTCCATTGGCACAGAGTAGCAAGGCTTTGTACCAAATTACCGAGGTCTCGGGGGGAAGGGTTTTGGTAATTCCGTAGCGATCGGTTTTAATCCAAGGCGCTGGCCCGTAGATTTCATACATTTGTAGGATGCTCCATTGACAACTTCATCCGGAGTATATCATTGTTCATTACTCGTTACTCCCCTCCCACTTTTAAGGGAAAATAGAAACTGTTGCGCTCGATCGAGGACAGTTGGGGCATGAATTTTCAGTCAGTTATCGCTACCTTAAATCAGTTTTGGGCCGATCGCGGGTGTTTGGTTGTCCAGCCCTATGATACGGAGAAAGGAGCCGGAACCATGAGTCCCCATACCTTTCTGAGGGCGATCGGTCCAGAACCTTGGTTCGTCGCCTATGTGGAACCTTGTCGCCGTCCCACCGATGGACGCTATGGAGAAAATCCGAACCGTTACCAGCACTATTATCAGTATCAGGTGTTGATGAAACCCTCTCCCGATAACATTCAGGATCTTTATCTCGACTCCTTACGGGTTCTCGGTATTCAGCCGGAAGACCATGATATTCGCTTTGTCGAAGATAACTGGGAATCTCCCACCCTAGGCGCTTGGGGAGTCGGTTGGGAAGTCTGGCTTGATGGCATGGAAGTCACCCAATTTACCTATTTTCAGCAATGTGGAGGCATCGATTGCTATCCCGTTGCCATTGAGATTACCTATGGTTTAGAGCGTTTGGCTATGTATTTGCAAAATGTAGAAGCGCTGACGGAGATTCAATGGAGCGATCGCCTTACCTATGGAGATGTTCACCTGCAAGGAGAGATCGAGCAATGCACCTACAATTTTGAAGCCTCTAACCCAGAATTACTCTTTAAGTTATTTGAACTCTACGAGCAAGAAGCCACCCAACTGATTGACAAAGGCTTAGTCACCCCCGGTTTAGACTATGTACTTAAATGTTCTCATAGCTTTAATTTACTCGATGCCAGGGGCGTAATCGCCGTAACGGAACGAACGCGCTATATTGGCCGAATCCGCAGTTTAGCCCGCAAGATTGCCCATCTGTATCTGGAGCAACGGGAGAAGTTAGGCTTTCCCTTATCAATTAAAAATTAAAAGAGGAAATAGACAGTATTCCCCGATTCTCTGTTACCTTATAATTCCCATTGACTCAACTGTTGGGCAACCAAAGAAACAAAAGTTTCTGTAGATTCGTAGGGTAAAACATTACGTCCTGAGATTTTTTTTCCTTCTCCATTGGGCAGATGGGCAAGGTATTTAGTTAGCCATTGATCCGCTTTTTCTTGCTTTCCTTCTTTGCTAATGCTGGAGGCTTTTTCCCCCACAACTACTAGAGTAGGTTGGGAGATTTTGCGAATGGCTTCTTGATAATCTCTACGCCAAAATCCAGCCAGAAAGGAAAACACAGCATGGCGACTAGCAGGGTTTTGAGCGCCAACTTGGAGGGTATCTAACCATTCATCATCCACTTGATAGGCTTCGCCAAAGAGTTGACGTATGGAAAAGGACTCTAAAAACTGACGACGACGGGCATAACGGTAAAAGGCTCTGCCCAGAGGGGAGTCAAAGCCATTCCAGAGGAGACGATTTTGCCAATCAGGACTCGTTTGTGTTATTACTGGCCAAGCGGGTGGCCCGGATAAGACGAGTCCTTTAAGCCATAAGTAACTATTTTGACGTTGTGTTAAAGCAATTGCCACGGGAAATAAGCCCCCCTGAACCACCAAAATTACCGGTTTTTGAATCACCGTCTCGATAAAATGGTTGAGCTGCTCCGCCCAATCTTCTGGGGTATAAGCAACATGGGGCATATCACTTTCACCACATCCTAGTAGATCCGGATTATAAATCGGTTGGCTATAGCCTTGAGTCCGCCATTGAGTAATAAATCGATCCCAGAACCTACGGGATAATCCCACACCAATTGGATGGAGAAGCAGCAGAGGAGTGGTTTGGGGATCGGATTGCGGTGAGGAACTAACTTCATAGGCACACCGATAGGTTTTCCAAGTATAATATTGTGTCTCTGAAAGGCTTGCGTGTTTCATGATTGGTTCCAATGATGATTTGAATTCATGTGCATTCGACACATTCAATCGTTACTCAGATTAAATAAATGTAACAGATTGCCGTAGGCTTAAGGTTTAGGCTGATAAGAGAGGGAAGTATGTCGGGAGTCAATGGGATGATAAGAGTAAACTATCGATCGCGATCCCCTCGTGTGCGAACCTGGGGTTTCATCTTTCGCTATGGTGTAGTGGCGATCTCCATTACCTGTACTGGAACCATTTCCGGATTAGTCAGTGTTTTGGGATCGGGAATTGCCCTCTTGTTAATCACCAGAGGAGATGAAGGAACATCAGCCTCAGTATTTACAGGCATTGCCGCTTGGATCGGATGCAGTAGTTTAATCAGCCTCCTAGAAGGAAATAGCCTAGCATTTTTTACCTCTGGTATCACCTCCTTAGTGCTGTTTAGCCTCGGCATTCTCAAATTCTGGAATCTAATCGAACAAATTGAACGCTCAACTTCTCTGTAGATTGATACAATACAACTATTGCTCCCATCCAACCTTGTCCTGTCAATCTTTAAGGGATAATGACTCAATCCCCCCTTTGTCAATACCTATCTCAATGGGCGAAACTTGAACCCCAACGTTGTCGCCAACGCAATAGCCGCAGCTTTGAACTGATCTATCAAGGAGATTGGTACTCTGTTGCCGATTATCCCGGTAGTCATGGCATGATTATTGTAGCAGTTTTGGATAGTTGTCAAAAACGACAAATGTCCTGTTCCTTTGAATATGTACCCCAATCTTTAGATACACCGGATAAGGTCCAAATCTCCTGTCAATCCGATCGGGTTATTCAACATCAAGATCCTGAAATTCTGACTAAAATTCCAGAATTTTTACTCGAACAATATTTGATAGCTCTGAAAGAAAATAAAACTGTTGCCCAATGTTCTTAGATACGCCAGAAACCCGTTTTTTTGGAAAAGCGGGTTTCTAGATCTCCAGACTAGATTTAAGTTTTGACTAAACTTGCACTCAAGCTTTGCAACGTTAAGCGCTCATTTTCTTCATTCACAAAGATCGTATCACCTTCGGTAAATTCACCTCGTAAAATCCCCTTAGCTATCTGGGTTTCTAACTCCCGTTGAATGGCTCGTTTTAAGGGTCTGGCTCCATAAACCGGATCGTAACCAACGGCTGCCAGGAAATCCAGGGCAGTATCTGATAATTTGAGGGCGATTTTCCGCTCTGCTAACCGAGATTCTAAGTGTACTGTTTGCAGTTGCACAATTTCTCGCAGTTGCTCTTTTTTCAACGAATGAAAAATAATTGTTTCATCAATGCGGTTGAGAAATTCTGGGCGGAATGTGGAGCGCAAAACCTCCATGACTCTAGTTTGCATTTCCTCATAATTATCGTCATTTCCCGCCAGATCTAAGATGTATTGGGAGCCGATATTAGAGGTCATGATAATAATCGTATTTTTGAAATCTACAGTATGCCCTTGGGAGTCTGTAACCCTGCCATCATCAAGGATTTGGAGCATGATATTGAAGACATCGGCATGGGCTTTTTCAATTTCATCAAAGAGAATGACGGAGTAAGGACGGCGGCGAATGGCTTCTGTTAATTGTCCGCCTTCATCATAGCCAACATAACCGGGAGGTGCGCCAATTAATCGGGAAACGGCATGTTTTTCCATATATTCGGACATATCAATCCGAACGAGGGCTTCTTCGGTGTCGAATAGATAGGCAGCGAGGGCTTTTGCCAGTTCAGTTTTCCCAACTCCTGTGGGACCGAGGAAAATAAAACTGGCAACGGGTCGATTGGGGTCAGATAGACCTGCACGAGACCGTTGAATGGCATCAGAAACGGCAGTTACGGCTTCATGTTGTCCGACGACACGTTGGTGTAATTCATCCTCTAAATTGAGGAGTTTTTGCATTTCCGATTCTACGAGTTTACTAATGGGTATGCCGGTCCATTTGGAGATGACTTCAGCAATATCTGATTCAGTTACTTCTTCACGGAGTAGGGATTTGCCAGTGGTTTGGGATTCAGCAAGATGGGTTTCGGCTTCAGTGAGTTGTTGTTGCAGGGTAGTGAGTTTGCCATATTTTAATTCTGCGGCGCGGTTGAGATCGTAATTACGTTCAGCTTGCTGAATTTCAACGTTGACGCGATCGATTTCTTCTTTTATGTTCTGAAGATTGTCAATCCTGTCTTTTTCTAATTGCCATTGGGAATTGAGGGCATGTTGCTGTTCTTTCAGGTTAGCGAGATCTTTTTCTAAGCGCTCTAATCGTTCTAAGGAAATGGGATCATTTTCTTTTTGTAAGGAAAGACGCTCCATTTCTAGTTGCAAAATTTTGCGGTCAATTTCATCAAGTTCTTCGGGTTTGGAGGTGATTTCCATTTTTAGCCGGGCGGCAGCTTCATCGACTAAATCGATCGCCTTATCGGGAAGGAAGCGATCGCTAATATACCGAGTCGATAAGGTAGCGGCTGCAACTAGGGAACTATCGGAAATCTTTACCCCATGATGCACTTCATAGCGTTCCTTGAGTCCGCGTAAAATGGATACCGTATCTTCAACGCTGGGTTGATCGACATACACCTGTTGAAAGCGACGCTCTAAGGCGGCATCTTTTTCAACATATTTGCGGTATTCATCTAGGGTGGTTGCACCAATACAGCGCAATTCTCCCCGCGCTAACATGGGTTTGAGCAGGTTACCGGCATCCATGGCTCCCTGGGTTGCCCCTGCACCAACGACAGTATGAATTTCATCAATAAAGAGAATAATATTACCTTGAGAATCCGTAACTTCTTTGAGTACGGCTTTGAGTCGTTCTTCAAACTCGCCCCGATATTTGGCTCCGGCAATGAGTGCGCCTAAGTCTAGAGCGATTAAGGCGCGGTCTTTGAGGGACTGGGGCACATCTCCAGCAACGATGCGCTGTGCCAACCCTTCGGCGATCGCCGTTTTTCCGACTCCAGGCTCCCCAATTAACACGGGGTTGTTTTTGGTGCGTCGCGAGAGAATTTGAATGGTGCGGCGAATCTCGTCATCCCGGCCAATTACGGGGTCTAGCTTACCTTGCCGTGCGGCATCGGTCAAGTCTCGGCCATATTTTTCTAGGGCTTCATATTTGCCTTCAGGGTTTTGATCGGTCACTTTGTGAGTTCCTCGAATGTCGCGAATGGTTTGCTCGAGTTTGGCTTCATCCAGTTTAAAATCTTTGCACAAGCTTTTACCAAAGCGGTCATCCTGGAGAAACGCAAGTAAGAGGTGTTCAATGGAAATATAACTATCCTCATACTGATTCTGATAGGTTTGGGCGCGATCGAGCAAGGTATCTAATGAACGACCGAGATAAATCGATCCTCCCCCGCCCTGGACTTTGGATTGTCGTTGGAGAAAGGCTTCAGTTTGCTCCCGAAAGGCAGGTAGATTCACTTGGGTTTTGGATAGGATATTGGTAGCTAACCCATCTTGTTCGAGAAGCGCTTTCATTAAGTGTTCGCTTTCGAGTTGCTGATGTTGATAGCTTTTGGCTATATCGGGAGTTTGGGCGATCGCCTGCCACGCTTTTTCTGTAAATTGATTGGGATTATTGGGTTGCATAGTCTCTTCAGATACTTTATTTAATGCTTTGAGACCATTGTAAAAAAGACTGGAGTGGCTAGAGATTCGGGATTTACGGCGTTTCAGATAGGTATTTCCCACCCCTGTTATTTAAGATTAATGCTGTCATGGTTTTATCTCCCTAAACCGATCAAAATTTTAACAGATAATTTTGAGCGATCGCCCCTTTTTGAGGCAAGGGGGCAGCGCGATCTCGCCCTTCTCTCATTTCCCCAGTGCGATCGTGGGCGGTTTCCAAATCATATAGAATCCCTTGAATCTAAAGATTACGCTGGTCGATCGTTGGTGACACAATGGATACCGCCTCCTGAATCGAAGATCGCTTCTGCATCGATTAAGTGAACTTGGCGATCGGGAAATAGAACTTCCAGTTCAGATTTTAACTCAGCGTCAATCCTCTCCTCTCCTCCCCAGGCATCAAATCTCCAATTTTGAATCCACAGATTGGTTCCATCCGTCACATAAATGGGGCCATTATCCCGCAACCAAGCATTATCTATTGGCACAATATGCCAAGTGATTTGGGTATTAGGAACCCCTTTTTTTAACAAAAATTGTTTGGCTCTCCTTTGTTCAGCCTCACTACTGGTCAACAGGTGAACCGGTTCGTAATCTTGAATAATATCGATAATTTGGGCAAATTCTGGGCGCATCTCTGACTCATAAGAACTTGGCCATTGCATCCAAGTTCCTGCATGGGTTTCCCACTCGGCAGGTACTCGAATTGTTGGGTTAAACTCGTGCATTTCCTTTCCTCCACTGGACAGACAACCCAGCAGCGTAAACAAGAATACTACGATCAATAGTAACCTATATTTTTTGAGTTTCATGAATGATTAAAGATATAGATAATTTATAGTCTAAGATTTTTTCATGTTATCATAGTGGTCAATGGATAGCACTTCGCCCTAGGGAATAGGAAATAGAGAGTAGCTGGTATTGTTTAGAATCTCAGGCTTCACACTGTACTCCATAGAAGAGAGAATTGCTATAGTGGCCAATGTTATGATGGGTAAAGACTCTATTTTCCATTTCTGATAACTATGATTGCAGCTAAAGATAATTATCCCCATCTCACTCCTGAAGAGTATTTCACTTGGGAAGAAACGCAACTGGAAAAGTATGAATATATAGATGGTCAAGTTTATGCTATGGGAGGTGGCAGCAAAAATCACAGCTTAATCTCCGTCAGATTTACCACTTTATTTTCCAATCACTTAGAAGGGAGTGGTTGTGAAACCGGCAATTCCGATCTGAAAGTTAATATCGCTGAGACTCATCAGTATACCTATCCGGATGTTAGTGTAACCTGTGATGAGCGAGATAAAAATACAAGCCAATATATTACCTATCCCTGCTTAATTGTGGAAGTTTTATCTCAAAGTACGGAAGCCTATGATCGCGGTGGGAAATTTAGGATGTATCGCCAGAATCCTGCCTTAATCGACTATTTGCTGGTTAGTTCGACTCACATAGAAATGGATTTGTATCATAAAAATGATGCCGGAGAATGGATCATCATCAACTATCAAGAAGGAGACACCATAGAACTCAAAAGTATTAACCTCCGTTTTCCCATTGAACAAGTTTATCGCGGCCTGAATTTAACGCCAGAAGCTTGAGTGATTTTCCCCTAGCGCTCTCATCCTCCAATCTGGGACATGGTGCGAGTGTAAGCGCCTTCTGTACCCGATTCCCGTTGTTTGAAATTAATCTCTGGTTTAATCTGTAAGAGATCGGCGACTTGTTGGCATAATTCGGTTAAAGGAACCTGCGATCGCAACTCGCTTTTGAGATCGATCTGTCCAGTTTCATTGAGTAGACAGGGACGCAACCAACCATCAGCCGATAACCGCATTCGATTACAGCGATCGCAGAAACACTCAGACATCTGACTAATAAATCCCAACGTCCCCTGAGCGCCAGGAATTTGGAACACATCTGCCGGCCCATTTCCGCGCACCTCACCCCCTGTTATTCCCCAACGCTCCCGAATTCTTTGGCGTAATTCCTCCGAAGGTATCCAGGCTCGCTCGGTAAATAAATGACCATTGCCAATGGGCATAAACTCGATAAATCTGACATGCCATTGGCGATCTAGAGTTAATGCCGCTAAATTTAACACCTCATGGTCATTCACCCCAGGAATCACCACCACGTTCAATTTTAAGGGGTTGAACCCCACTTCATATGCCTTCTGAATCCCTGCCCATGTTCGTTCCCAGCGACTTTTACCCCGATTTCCGATAATTTTGTCAAATGTCTCTGGTTCTAGGGAATCAAGACTAATATTAATCCGCCTCAAACCAGCATCATACAGGTCTTGCGCTAAGGTATCGAGTAAAAATCCATTCGTAGTCATGGCTAAATCTTGGGTTTGGGGCAGTTGGGCAATTTGTCGCACCAAATCCACCACTCCCGGACGTAGTAAGGGTTCACCTCCGGTTAAGCGAAAGCGGGTAAAACCAAGGGGAATAAAAACCTCTTTCAAGAGGGTAAGAATCTCGTCAGATGTGAGGAGATTTTGACTTAAGATATAGTTGAGTTCTTCATCCGCAGGCATACAATAGTCGCACCGAAAATTACATCGGTCAATTAGGCTGATGCGGAGGTAATCTACTGTATTCATAGATTCAGGAGAATGAAACATGATTCTGGTTTTGAGGTTGCTTTTCAAGCAACAACAGATAAACAAAAATATCAACGTATTATAGCGCTTCGCTCTAGGGAATAGGCAATAGGGAATAGGCAAGAGCTTGTATGGCTTAGGGTTGAAGGCTTCAAGCTGTATCTCATAGAAGGTGGAAATTTATCGCCCACAAAAGGAGGTAGAAGGACGAAATTTACCTACCGAATTGTCCGGTGAATCCATATTGCCTGGATTTAGTTTGAATTTGGATCTTTATGATTGATGTCGCTCATGGCTTCTTTCAAGGTTTCGGTTAAGTTAATGGCAATTGTTGGTCGATCGCCATCGCTACTAACCATAATGATACTGCGGGTTTTATTGTCGATCGCCTCGCAGTCGATCGCCACCGAGACGGTAGGACTGATGGCTAACACGCGAGTGTCATTGATATTTAACACTGGAATCTCCGCAGAGGCGATCGCCTCTTCTGCTTTCTGCAAACACGCCGAAACCGACAGATCTAACCATAATTTTTCGTAGTATAGCGTTGGCCCTGCCCAAGCAACGAAGGGAGAGCTAAGAATAAGAGTGCTAACAGTCGCACCGATCCAATGGGAAACAGTTTTCATAGTAATAGATAATGGGTAATGGGGAAAAGACACTTTAGCAATAGGCAATCTCCCCCTGTCTCTCCATCTCCCCATCTTCCCATTCCCTACTCTTTTAACACTGGGCAATACCTTCGGCTCGGGCTGCTTGTTGCACCGCAGCAGATACGGCAGTCGCAACGCGAGCATCGAATACAGAAGGAATGATATTATGGGGACTCAGCTCAGTGGGACTGACTAAAGAGGCGATCGCCCCTGCTGCTTCAATGCACATTTTGCGGGTAATACTGCGGGCGCGGCAATCTAAAGCACCTCGGAATACCCCAGGGAAGGCTAAGACATTATTGATTTGATTTGGATAGTCACTGCGTCCGGTAGCCATGACTGCTACGCGATCGCTCACTAACTCTGGTTGAATTTCCGGAATGGGGTTAGCCATGGCAAACACGATCGCATCTTTAGCCATCGTACTCACCATTCCTGGGGTCAGCACCCCCGGTACACTCACCCCAATAAAGACATCGGTATTTTTCATGGCATCGGCTAAAGATCCTGACTCCGCCACGGCAAACTCCTGTTTAGCTGCATTCAAATCTGACCGTTTGGTAGACACAATGCCCTTCGAGTCACACATGATAATGGTTTTGGCTCCTGCTTCTTGCAATAGATGGGCGATCGCCACCCCAGCTGCTCCGGCCCCATTGATCGCAATTCGCACCTCTCCCAGGCTCTTTTTCACCCATTTCAGGGCATTATAGAGCGCCGCTTGAGTGACGATTGCCGTTCCATGTTGGTCATCGTGGAAAATGGGAATATCCAACTCTTCTTTCAAACGACGCTCAATTTCAAAGCATCGGGGAGCGCTAATATCTTCCAAATTCACTCCACCAAATACAGGAGCCATCCGTTTTACCGTTTCAATAATCTCTTGGGTATCTTGGGTATCCAGACAAACCGGAAAGGCATCGAGTCCACCAAAATCCTTAAACAGCATGGCTTTTCCTTCCATCACCGGCAGCGCACCCAAGGGTCCCAGATTCCCCAATCCTAGGACAGCACTGCCATCAGTGACAATGGCAACCGTATTATTTTTAATGGTTAAATCAAAGGCTTTTTCTGGATTTTCGGCGATCGCCTTACAAATACGACCCACTCCAGGAGTATAAGCCATAGCCAAGTCAGACTGACCTTTAATGGCGATTTTACTATCAATAGTAATCTTCCCACCCTTATGCAGATCGAACGTTTTATCCGACACATCTAGCACTTCAACATTCGGTATCGATTTAATCCCTTGGACAATCTCCTCTGCTTGTTCCGTAGAGCCAGCATCAACCGTAATTTCTCGCAGCGTAAAATAAAGAGTGCGTTCCAAAAGACTAATTTCCCCTAAACTCCCTCCAATAGATGCGATCGCTCCAGTTACCTTGGCTAAGGCTCCGGCACGATTTCGGAGTTTAACCCGAATTTTGACGCTAAAACTAGAGCTAGGATTCAATTTAGTGGCGTGAGATGACTCAGTCATGAATTTCCTCTGATTCAGTAATTAGGGTTGCCGCGATCGGTTCTGGCGATCGTCACTTAGGATACCCCATCACAGGACGCTAATCAGCAAAACAGAACAAAACTTCTTCCCTTAATCATATCTTCACTATTTTCCCGTAGATTGGATTGTCCGCAAGTGAAACCTAACGTAATTTACAAACCAAGAGATTTTAGATAGCTTTATAATATAATTAGTACTGAATCAATACCTTCGACATTTTTCCGTAGCTTGGCTTTCACTAGGCTTAGACAAGGGGCTTAAGTCCCTTTTATCGAGCAGAGTAGAGCGGTTGGACAACGATCTGCGGTGCGGTTGTTTCGGGAAAAAATTAGAGTGATTTTGGAGAGCCAGTCTACATAACGTTTAGATTTAGTCCGTTTTAAGACTTGTCATGGCGATCGCTGCTTGCAGCTCTGTCTGCTCGATGATATAATTAACACACTCTACCATGAGCTAGAGTAAGATTGTAATGATAAGCTTGTAATGATAATTTAAACCTAAGATGAAAATATCCTCCTTATTAATCTGTGGACTTTCTGCTGTAATGAGTTCTTTATTCGTTTTAACTCCAGAGAAAGTACATGCCGTGATTGAGAGGGCGGAATTTCGTCATGTGCAAGCCGAAGTTTCCTATGACCAAAAGGAAGATAATTTTCGAGTTTTAAATTTACGCTTAAAACTTATTCGAGACGGGAAAATCATCTTAAATCAGCCTATCCCTACCCGAAGTGAAGAATTCGATCGCCCCTACTTTAGAGAAAACGATCCCTCCTCTTGGGTTCAAGATTTGGATGGAGATTCAGAACCCGAAATAGTCCTGACTTTCTTTACCGGTGGCGCTCACTGTTGTTTCTACTCCCTCATCTACCGCTACGATCGAGCATCTCAAAACTATACTTACATGACCCATGACTGGGGAGATGGAGTCGCTATACCTAGCCTTAAAGATTTAGATGATGATGGGATAATAGAATTTTACAGCCGTGATTCTCGTTTTGCTTATGCATTTACCTCTTATGCTGATTCTGCTTTTCCTCCACGGATTTGGCAATATCATCAAGACAGCTTGAGAGAGGTAACAACTCGTTTTCCTGAAGAGATTGATAGCTCTGCCACTCAACTCTGGAAATCTTATCAAAGCAGAAAGGAAACCTATGGAGATGAGCCATCTAATATTCGGGGACTTTTAGCTGCTTATTTAGCAACAAAATATTTACTCGAAGAAGCAGAAGATGGCTGGCAACGGATACAGGACGTTTATCTCCATGACGATCGCAGTTCATTTTTTGCGGATTTACGTATATTTCTACAAGAAACTGGATATATTAGTAATGCTCGAAACCCGATCTCGCCAGAAGCGATCGATTTGTGGACAGATCGTTTTTTCTATAGTGTCAATCCCCAACTGTCAGAGCGCAAAATTCGGCCGGATGAAACGGAGTATGTCAGAGAATGGAATGCCATTCAAAGTGTGATGCAAGCTCTTCTCATCCCTCACAATCATAACTGTGAGAGTGGACTAGCCAATTCAGCACTGGCTAATTCAGCGGGCCTTGCCAATTATGATAGTGTATCTCGTAATGGAGTTAACTTATCAAGCAAGGATTTAGATCGGGTTGCTGATGCGATATTTTATGTTCGGAATCCAGAATTAGGCGATCGCCAAATTCAACCAGAAGAAACCAGATTAGCGAATGAATGGCTACGCATTAGGAGAGGAGTGAGTCGATTGCATCCTTGTGATTAGGCTCTTAGACAAGAGTAGAGGAATTTCATGCTCATAACCAGCAAGGTTTTTCAGGAGTAGGAGTGCGATCGCGAACATCTGCAAAAATTTCATCAATTTTTGTCGATCGGTCATTTAAGGAATATTTGTAATTTCCACAATTATTTCTCCTTGGCGCAATTGCTCTAACGCATCAGGTAAAGTCGCCGTCAACAATTCTCGCAAGTTGCGGTTAGTCTCGGAAAATCAGTACGTCGTGCAGCAAAGATCAAACAAGCTTGAATATCAGCTCGTTCTAGATCGGGAAAGTCCTCTAAAATTTCAGTAACGCTAACATTTTCTGCTAACATTCCTAAGTATGGGTGAGGGATGGTGGGGGCGATCGCCGTCAAGCTAGAGTATGATACAATAAAAATAACTCACACATCAGGGAAAACATGGGCATTCGACAGCAGGCAGAAGAGGCCAGGAAAAAAGCCTATCAGAAAGTTATCGCAACTAAACTTCTGGATGGGATCGATCAGCTTTTTAATCGAGCATCTTCTAAACGGCGATGGATTTGGGAATTACTGCAAAATGCCAAAGATGTAGCCAATGAGGAAGTTAAAGTAGAAATTATCTTAACTCCAGACTATGTAGAGTTTAGACACAATGGCAATCCCTTCTCCATTGAAAATATTACCTACTTAATTGAACAAGTTTCCAGTAAAGAGCGCAGACGGGAAGACAACCAAACGCCTAAAACTACAGGAAAATTTGGCACAGGCTTCATGACAACTCACTTACTCTCCCGAAAGGTTGAAATTAGTGGAGTTCTAAAAAATCAGGAAGCTCAAACCTGTATTTACAAGCCATTTAATATTCTTCTCGATAGAAGTCCAACTGACTTAGACGAAATGATCGAAAATGTTGATACTGCGTTTTCGATCTTTGAAGATATTGATAGCGATCTCTCCTATCCTCCCATAGACAACTATCAACCCAATCAAACTTGTGATACTTGCTTTCGTTATGTATTAGATGAAGCTGGCTTTAAAGTCGCTCAAGCAGGTATTGAGGACTTGCATCATGCGATCGCCTATGCACTTGCTTTTATCCCTACCATTACCTCCGTCACCGTATCCGATCAGACTCAAGATCTAACCTATTACTATCAAACTCTTGAGCGTCATCAAATCGATACCCTGTCGATTGTGACAATTGTACAACAAAAGAGTAATTCCGAAGAACACAGACCAACCATTGCGTGCTTATCCAATTCCCTGCAAACCCTTACCCTTGCGGTTGAAGTTGAACCACAAAATAATCAGGTTTATTCGATTCAAGAAATTCCCGATGAAATCCCAACTCTGTTCTGTGAATTTCCCCTAATTGGTTCCGAAACATTTCCCTATCCTGTTGTCATCAATAGTCCCTTATTCAATCCCACAGAACCCAGAGATGGTATCTTACTCAATCCTGATAATCCGATCAAAACCCCTCAGAATAAAGAGCTTTTAGAAGAAGCAAACTTACTCTATGCTGAGTTACTCCATTTAGTTAGTTCAAATTGGTATCAAATTCACTTATTAGCAAAATTTAAAAATACGGCTAAAATTCCCGACAATATTGATGAATCCTGGTATAACTCTAAAATTTTAGATAATTTGGTCACTCAACTCAGTAATACCAGCTTCGTAGATACAGTTGCAGGAATTAGAATTATCCTCAAAGAGGCTCTAATACCTAGCTACAAAAGTAGAGAAAAAGTCCAAAGTTTTGCCCAGCTAGCCTCTGATTTTTATCCCGAATACTTACCCAAACTCGAATATATTCTCGATTGGCACGACATCATAAAATCAGTTTTGGGTCAGAAATTGTCAGAGGAGATCAAATACACTTTTGAAAATTTCCTAGAAGATATTCATAGACTGAAAACGGTTGAGGCACTGGCAGAACATCTCGATTGGAATATCGATCGAACTCTGGGATGGCTTAACTCTGTACTTCAATTTGTTAGGGATAATCATGAAAAGTTACTGAGAAAATACTGCCTTCTCCCTAATCAAAATGGTGAGTTAATCAATAATGAAAGATGCTACTTTGACGATCGCATTCCAGAGGAACTGAAAAATGTGATGAAACTGCTAAGTCTACCCTGTCGAGAAATTCTCTTAGATCGCAGAATCACAGGGTTTAAAAATCAGATTGATCGCAAGGGTGTCAAAAATATTTCTGATGAAATCAATGCATCTATTAAAGCGGCGAGTAATAAAGAAGATGCTTCAGATTATTGGAACTTGAGTCGCCCTATCTATCATCTCATTAGCTATTTCCCTGCCTCAGAACGTCAAACCTCTAGAAAAAATCAAATTTGGGAGTTTGCCCATGATTTTTATCCGGGAGCAATTCCCGATAAGAAATACTTAGAAAATATGAGTTCTTTTTCCTGGACTCTGGTTCATGAATGGATTCTAACCTCGATCGCTAACGATATTGAAAATCAAGAAACCCTTGACGGTTTGGCAAAATATTTTGCTTGGGAGCAAGATAGAGTAATTTTATGGCTAGATCGGTTTGTTTATTTTCTGTATCAACAAGACAAACAAATATTTGAACTCTATTCTCTTCTACCTAATCAATGCGGTAAATTGATGCAGAAGGAAGATCTAAAGAAAGATGAGAATATCCCAGAAGAGCTAAAAGAAGTGCTGGAAATCCTCACTTCTGACTATTGGAATGATTTTCTATTAGATAAGCGATTTATTAATGCTGAAACTCTATTCCATAAAGAAGAAGATATCAAAACCATTAAAGATATTGCCATAGACATTGATGGAGCGCTAAAAACTTGGGAGAGAGAAGATAAAACTGGAGATTCTCAGTTTACCCGGGTAATTACTACATTAATTCAAGGGTCTAGTTGTCAATCAGATAATTTGCTTGATCGGATATTCCCTTACTTTTATAGTAATAGAGCTAGTCTATTTTTGAAGACATTGAGTGATACAGAAGTCAGTACCGATATTTTTAAAATTCTCAATCATCAGGACAAACTCTCCGCATTAAGTCGTTTGGCAGAAAATCCAGATGTGTCTGAGCAAGACCTAGAGTATTTTGCCCAAAATTCACAGCAATTCAAAGACTTTCAGTCTGCCAGACAGGACATGACAGATCGAGAATTTGAGAGCTTTAGTCGTTTAGCAAAAGAAATTTCGTTAGATGAGGTTACGTTAGATGAAGTGACCGAGTTGATCGAAAATAAGGAAAAAATCTCGGCGGTCAATCTTTTACAAGATGCGGTCGAGCTTGGAGATGATTCCAGCTTAGTTTTTGCCTTGCATGAATTGGGAGTATATGAAGCAGTTATGAATCTGTTTAATCCACCTAAAACGGTGCGGTCTTCAGAAAGATCTAGTTTTGTGACGATTCAAGCATTACCGGTCAATAATGTCAGTTTTTATAAACAAGATATTGCCGATATTGGTCGAGAAGGGGAAGAATTTTTATATCGTCAGTTAGTTGAGGATTTTGGTGAACTTCGCATCATTTGGCTTAACCAACAGGCTGAACAGCGCCAGCCCTATGATTTTGTGATTCTTGATGGGCAAGGTGCAGAATATTTGTATATTGATGCCAAAACAACGGTGACAGACGAATCCCAATCTGATCGCATCCCATTTTATGTCAGTCGAGCAGAATGGGAGTTTTCCGAGCAGTGCGATTACTATTATTTGGCTCGTATCTTTGGTATTCGCGCGTCCAATCCGAAAATCAAGTTTCTTCAGGTTGTAGGATTGCTACAATAAAAGTCTATGTTTTCCGTTCAACCGCAACGCCATGACTCTCGTAGACTTCCAAGATGAATTTGATATCGTTGTTGTCGGTGCAGGCCATTCCGGGTGCGAAGCAGCCCTAGCCTCGGCCCGCCTTGGATGTCGCACCCTGCTGCTGACGCTGAATTTGGATAAAATTGCCTGGCAACCCTGTAACCCGGCTGTGGGTGGTCCGGCGAAGTCCCAATTGACCCATGAAGTGGATGCGTTGGGGGGGGAAATTGGGAAAATGAGCGATCGCACCTATCTCCAGAAGCGCGTCCTCAACGCCTCGCGAGGGCCCGCAGTTTGGGCCCTACGCGCTCAAACCGATAAGCGCGAATACGCTGCGGTCATGAAAAACATTGTTGAAAACCAAGAAAACCTGGTCTTGCGCGAAGGCATGGTCACCGACTTGGTATTAGGCAAAAATGATGAAATCATCGGTGTAGAAACCTACTTTGGGGTTGCCTTCGGATGTCGTGCCGTCATTCTCACCACTGGAACCTTCCTCGGCGGTAAAATCTGGGTGGGTAAAAAATCCATGGATGCCGGACGAGCCGGAGAATTTGCCGCCGTGGGACTCACGGAAACCCTGAACCGCTTGGGGTTTGAAACCGGACGACTGAAAACCGGAACCCCCGCGCGGGTGGATAAGCGCTCCGTGGACTACGGCAAAATGGAGCGGCAACCGGGAGAAGATACCGCCGGTTGGTTTAGTTTTGACCCAGAGGTGTGGATTCCACGGGAACAGATGGACTGTCATATTACCCGCACCACCGCCGAAACCCATCAACTCATTCGCGATAACTTGCACCTTTCCCCCGTGTATGGCGGATGGGTGGATGCCAAAGGACCCCGTTATTGTCCCAGTATTGAAGATAAAATTGTCCGCTTTGCCGACAAGGAGTCCCATCAAATTTTTATTGAACCGGAAGGACGCACGATTCCAGAATTGTATATCCAAGGGTTTTCTACGGGTTTACCGGAAACGTTGCAATTGAGCATGTTGCGCTCTTTACCTGGATTAGAACAGTGTGTGATGTTGCGCCCGGCTTATGCAGTTGAGTATGACTATCTACCAGCAACCCAGTGTTATCCCACACTGATGACTAAGAAGGTAGAAGGGTTGTTTTGTGCGGGACAAATTAATGGTACAACCGGTTATGAAGAAGCTGCCGCTCAAGGCTTAGTCGCTGGAGTAAATGCGGTACGTTTGGTACGCGGACAAGAACCCATTATTTTTGCTCGCGAACAGAGTTATGTCGGTACACTGATTGACGATCTGTGTACGAAAGAACTGCGCGAACCCTATCGGATGTTAACCTCCCGTTCAGAATATCGTCTAGTGCTGCGCTCGGATAATGCCGATCGCCGGTTAACGCCTTTGGGTCGAGAAATTGGCTTGATTGATGACCGACGCTGGACTCTTTTTACCGAGAAGCAAGAGAAGATTGCTGGGGAAAAAGAACGACTCTATGAAACCCGTGTAAAAGAACACGATCCTGTGGGTCAGAAGATTGTAGCCGATACTGAACAAAAGATTAAGGGGTCAATTACCTTGGCCGATCTGTTGCGTCGTCCCCGATTCCATTATGTAGATTTAGAGCGCTATGGCTTGGGAAATCCCGAGTTAGTATCTGAAGAAAAACAAGGGGCAGAGATTGAGATTAAGTATTCTGGCTATATCCAACGGCAACAAAATCAAATTGACCAAATTAACCGTCATGCCAATCATAAGCTACCGGAAAATTTAGATTATTTCCAAATTGAAACTTTGTCCATGGAAGCACGGGAAAAATTAGATCGCGTGCGTCCGTTGACCGTGGGTCAAGCCTCTAGAATTGGCGGCGTTAATCCAGCCGATATGAATGCCCTGTTGATTTATTTGGAGGTACAAAACCGAAAACAATTAACCATTAACCATTAATCATTAATAATTGTTGATTTTTGTTGCGCTTTAGCTGCTAGAGCTTCCATAACACTAAAGCGCAACGACAAACCTAGCTGTCTCATTCCTCAAACTAGCTGTGCCACGCCACGACTATGTCATAGCACAGGAATCAAACAGGCTTTAATCTATCCATGCCGACCCAATATTTTCTCAAAATCTTTGTATCCATCGATACAAAGAAAGAAGACTGAACCCCGATACATTAAGCTGACGTTATTTTGATAACGTTTTGTAAACAATATTAAGATCATCTTCAGACCTCTACCTTATACTCAAAGTATTCACAAACCCCAAAATCATAAATCAAACCTAATATGTACCTTTTGAAATCTGACAACTCTTATAAAACGCCCTTAAAAGCTCAAGTGACTCCCATGGATACCAATCGAGAAAATACCCTCTTCAATCAAGCCCCTACGGGGATGCTTGAATGGTCTCTAGAGGGAAAAATTCTCAGAATTAATCCTCAGTTTGGTCATTTGATTGGCTATCTTCCTCAAGAGTTGCAAGGTCATTCGTTGATGGAAATTATTCATCCCGATGATATTGAGGGCGATCGCCCCTTTATCAATCAACTTCTAGAGGGCGAGTTGCAAACCTTCATGCAAGAAAAACGCTATCTGCATCAAGATGGCTCCATGACTTGGGTGAACTTAGCAGTTTCCTTGCTGTACACTAGCCCCTCTACTCCTCCGACGTTTCTGGGAGTGGTGACGGATACCAGCGAACACCAAGCTGTCTTACGCGATCGCCGCAAGGCGCAACAAGCACTCAAGGAAAGCGAACGTCGCTTTCGAGCAATATTCAACTCTGCGTTTGGATTTATGACGCTATTATCTCCAGAAGGAGAAATTTTAGAAGCGAATCACACCATCCTAGAGTTTGCAGGGGTTCAACTTTCCGATGTTATCGATCAAGCTATATGGAATGCGCCATGGTGGCCCCAAGATTACGCCAATCAGGAACAACTCAAAGCTAAAATTAAGCAAGCAGCTAAGGGTAAAACCCTGCGCTGTACGGTTGATTTTTTGGGCATAAATCAGCAAAGTATCACGGTAGACTTTTCCCTCAAACCGGTGATGGACTCCTGTGGGAAAGTGGTCATGCTGATTGCGGAAGGACGAGATATTAGCGATCGCCAAGCCTTGCAAAAGGAACTCGTCTGGCGAGATCAACTCTGGAATGCCTTCTTCAAAGCTGCTCCCATTGGCATGGCAATTCTGGACAAAAAAATGAGATTTGTGCAAGTTAACGAAACCCTTGCCAGTACCAATGATAGTACGATCGGCGATCATCTGACAAAAACCATTAGCGAAATTAATCCCTATCGAGCTAAAACCCTCGAACCCCATCTGAGGGAAGTCTTAACCAGCGGCAAACCCCTACTCAATGTTGAAGTTTCCCATGAAACACCACGGTTATCCGGTGTTGTGCGTCATTGGTTAGAAAACTACTTTCCCCTTACCACCGAGCAAGGTCAATCTAAAGGTGTGGGTATGATCTGCATTGATATGACGGCTCGCAAACAGGCTGAACATGCCTTGCGCCATTCTGAATCTTTGTTAAAAGAAAAAAATCAACAACTTCAGGAAACGTTATGTGACTTAAAACGAACCCAATCCCATTTAATTCAGGCGGAAAAAATGTCATCCCTAGGACAAATGGTGGCGGGAGTCGCCCATGAAATTAATAATCCGGTGAACTTTATCTATGGGAATTTGTTACATGCCGAAAACTACATGCAGGATTTGGTAGATATTCTACAATTGTATCAAGACCATTATCCCCAACCCCATCCGGCGATCGCCGAAGCGACAGAAGTTAAAGACCTTGATTTTCTCCTCGAAGATTTGCCGGAACTGCTCCATTCCATGACTGTCGGTACGGAGCGGATTAGAGAAATTGTCAAATCCATGCGCACTTTTTCCCGCTTAGATGAATCAGCGGTGAAGTCGGTTGATATTCACGAGGGGATTGATAGCACCTTACTGATTCTACACAATCGGATGAAGGTGAAACCCGATTATCCCGGAATTGAGGTGATTAAAGAGTACGGAGAATTACCGAAAATAGAGTGTTATGCCGGACAACTGAATCAGGTAGTGATGAATATCCTCAGTAATGCCATAGATGCGATCGATGAATCCCTTTGCTCGAAACAAGGGCATTTACAAGAGGCTCGTGAGGGACAAATTCGGATTGCCACCCAATTGCTGGATGCAAACTGGGTAGAAATTCGCATTCAAGATAATGGCATGGGAATTCCAGAACGGGTCAAACAACACTTATTTGACCCATTTTTTACGACGAAGCCAGTAGGGAAAGGCACGGGTTTAGGTTTGTCGATTAGTTACCAAATTGTGGTCAAAAATCATGGAGGTAAAATGGATTGCCATTCAATTCCAGGGGAAGGAACCGAATTTATGATTCACATCCCTTGTCAACAAGGATAGTGCTGGTAATGGCTAATGGGGAATGAGTGATAGAGCAGTGAATGAGTGAGTTAGGACGGTTAGGTTATTGCCTAGCGCTTCGCACTATATTGTTAACACAATGCTAAATTAAGGCATTGGTCTTAATGCAGGGGAGTTATGGCACGGCAACCTTCTAATCATCCACCAGCAGAGAGTCCCTCTTGGGTGAAACAGCAGACGCTGAAGATCTTACGATCGATGATTAACCGTTTACAGGCGATCGCGGATCGCCTAGAAACTCCTCCCCGTTCTGGTCCCCAACGCCCTATTTTTCCCCTGTGGAATCAGCTTTTAAGCCGGGTACGCGGATGGCTACCCACTCCCTGGAATCGGAACATCAATGATTTTGACCTCACTTTAGCTTTGGGTACAATTCTTGCCCTATCTCTGGCAATCTTCGTTTCCCTTCTTCCCAGTCGTCTCCCAGAAGTCGTGCGAGTCCCCGAAATTCCTGAACCAACTGAAACAATTGAATTACCAGAGGCAGAAGTTCCAGAGATAGCACCAGAACCGGAAACAGCTCCAGAGGAGATCTCACCCGAACCTATCCCTGAAGAGATCCCAGAAGAAGAGAGTCCAGAACCGATAGAAGAAGCCACTCAAGAACCGGAACCCCCAGAAATTACAGAAATAGAAGAACCCGTTGAGCAAGAAGAAGAAGAGGAGGAAGAAGAGGAAGACATTAGCGAACCCATTCCCGTCGAAATTGCGCCACCGCCCCCTCCCGTTCTCACTCCCGAACAACGATTAATTGTCACTATTCAGGAGCAAGTCAATCGCTTAACTGAAAAATATGAAGAGGGCTTAATTGATTCCCTGCAAGCTAATTTCTTAAATAGCCTCTTAGTGCTAAAAGTCGATCGGCGCTGGTATGATTTACCCTTAGAGCAACAAAAACGGCTGGCTAATGATATGTTGCGGCGATCGCGAAAACTCGATTTTAGCCGTTTAGAAATCGTCGATCTTGACGGTCATTTATTAGCCCGTAACTCTGTTGTGGGAACCCAAATGGTGATTCTTAAAGCCCAAGACTTTAGTGGAACTTAAAGCCCCAGTAACAATTTAGCCGTAATCAGCCAAGAAATCCGGCTTTTTATCACAGAAACCAAGCCTTTTTGGAAATAGTTTTCTCCATCATCAGTAACTGACGCTATGGTATACATATAGCGCTTTGCCCTAGGGAATAGGCTTTTGGTACATAGCTTGGAGGATTCAACACTGTTCCTCATTATAACTCATTCTGATACCGAACATAAATGGTATGAATGAATTTAACTCCAGAAACCGGGTTTCTTGTTTCTCCTTTCGTTTGTATCCGAAACTTTAGTAGAAACCCGGTTTCTTTGCATCCCATTATTCCGGTAAGGGTTGGGGAGTGTCAGTTTCAGTGGTTAACTCTACCTCTGGCTCCCCGTCGGTTGTTTCTTCCCCTTGGGTGGGAACTAGGGCAACTGCTGCAATGGTATCGTCCTTATCTAGCCGTTGCACTAATACCCCAGTTGCACCACGGGATTGTACGGAAATGGCGTTGGTAGATTGGCGAATAATAATGCCACGGGAAGTGACCATCATTAACTCATCGTCAGGGTGAACGATTCGGAGAGCCGCTAACTCATCGTTAGCTTTATGGGATTTAAACTTAGTGGCAATGATTCCTTTTCCAGAGCGGTTTTGTAGTCGGAACTGGTTGACAGGAACTCGCTTGCCATAACCTCTAGTAGTGACGACTAATACCCAGGGGCCGAGGGTGGATGTGGTCTCAATATCTTCGGTTTCTGGCGTATCATTAACCTCTTCTTCTTCGTCTTCCGCCCGATCGACCATTAGCTCACTGAGAACGTTACCTGGAAGGATATCCATGCTGATCAAACTATCGCCGTCAACCAGTTTCATTGCTCTTACCCCGCGTGCGCTTCGACCTAGGGGACGGACTTGATCGGTATTGGTTCTAAAATGAATGGCTTTCCCTTGGGAGGAAGCAATAATAATGCTGTCTTCTTCTGTCGCTCTTCTCACCCAACGCAACTGATCGCCTTCCGCCAGAGAAATGGCAATTAATCCATTGGTGCGAATGTTGCTGAAGGCATCGAGGGCTGTGCGTTTAATGTAGCCGTTCTGGGTGAGCATGACCAAGTATTCATGGTCGCTAAATTCGGAGACGGGGATAATGGAGGTAATCTTTTCATCCATGGGAATGGGCAACATTTGCACCATGGGTGTACCCTTGGCGTTCCGCGAGCTACTGGGGATTTGATAGGCGAGGAGGCGATAGACGACACCGCGATCGCTGAAAAACAGCAGACTATCATGATCGCAACAGGTCAAGAAATGGTCAATCCCATCATCATCTTTCATTTTCGCCCCCGACTTACCGCGTGTTGCCCGACTTTGGGCATCAAAGGTATCGACAGGCATCCGTTTAATATAGCCCTGTTCGGTGATTAAGATCACGGCTTTTTCATTGGCGATCAAGTCCATATCGACGAGATCCCCTTCCGCTTTTTCGATCTCGGTGCGTCGAGGGGTGGCAAATTTTTGCTTAAGTTCTGCACATTCTGCCTTAATCATCTCTAGGATGCGATTCCGGTTGGCGAGAATGTCTTTTAAGTCGGCAATGCGAAGTTGTAGTTGTTCGTGTTCTTGACGGATTTTTTCGGCTTCTAGGGCAGTCAGTCGGCGCAGTTGCATTTGCAGAATGGCATCGGCTTGCAGTTCGGAGAGGGAATAGCGATCGATCAATTCTGTTTTAGCGGTGGGAGTATCGGCAGCGTGGCGAATGAGTTCGATAATTTGATCCAGGTATTGCATGGCAATCAGCAAGCCTTGCAACAGGTGGTCTCGCTCTTCGGCTTTGCGGAGTTCGTATTGGGTGCGCCGAGTGATGGTTTCGACGCGGAATTCTAGGAAGACGCTGAGGAATTGTTTAATCGAGAGCAGTTGGGGGTCATTGTTGACGAGTGCCAACATATTGGCCCCAAAGTTGGTTTGCAGGGGAGTTTGTTTGTAGAGGTTGTTGAGAACAACCCTGGGATAGGCATCGCGCCGCAGTTCGACGACGATCCGCATTCCATCGCGATCGCTCTCATCCCTAATATCAGCAATACCTTCAATTCGTTTATCATTCACCAGTTCGGCGATCCGCTCGATCAGGGCAGCCTTATTCACTTGATAAGGAAGTTGGGTAACAATAATCGCATCTCGCGAGGGTCGTCCCCGGTGTTCAATGGTTTCAATGTCAGCTATGCCCCGCATGGTAATCGAGCCACGCCCCAGGGTATAAGCTTCTTGGATGCCGGAGGTTCCCAGAATTTTGCCGCCTGTGGGGAAATCGGGCCCGGGAATATACTGCATGAGTGCAGTATCGGTTAAATCTGGATTGTCAATCAGGGCGACTAAGCCATCAATCAGTTCTCCCAGGTTATGGGGGGGAATATTCGTTGCCATCCCAACAGCAATACCCGCCGAACCATTAAGGAGTAGTTGGGGAACCCGTGCCGGGAGAACGATGGGTTCTTGTTGCGATCCATCGAAGTTATCGATAAAGTCTACCGTTTCGGCTTCGATATCTTGTAGCATGGCTTCGGTAGAGATCGCTTGCAAGCGACATTCGGTGTACCGCATGGCTGCTGGGGGGTCATTGTCTACGGAGCCGAAGTTCCCATGACCATTAATGAGGGGCGATCGCATAGAAAAGTCTTGAGCCATCCGCACCAGAGCATCATAAACGGCTGTATCACCGTGGGGATGGTATTTACCGAGGACTTCCCCGACGACACGGGCACATTTCCGGAAGGGGCGATCGGGAGTTAATCCCAACTCGTGCATGGCGTATAAAATGCGGCGGTGAACCGGTTTGAGTCCATCCCTGGCATCGGGAAGCGCTCGACCTACAATCACGCTCATGGCGTATTCTAGGTATGACCGGGACATCTCATTTCTTAAGTCCGTGGGCACAATCCGATCTAGGGGGGTACTCATACGGGGCAAAGCTCCATGCAGAAAAACAATTCAGAAACCACAACACCTGGTATTCCCCCCCAAGTATGGGGTTTGAGCCTACCAAGTTATGAGTGTTTACTTATCAAATTTTAACATATTTTCAGATTCAAGCCGTACTCTAGGAAGACGACTAAAATTGACAAAACAGAAATTAAAGTGTAATAATAGTGGATTGTCTGCTTAATCCCTGCTCGGATCGGGTACAAGCATCCCCAAATGCTGGTAAACATCAGCTACCTGTACGGCAACCCCAAGGAACCAATATCCTATGAGTTACGCAATTATTGAAACGGGTGGTAAACAACTGAGAGTTGAACCCGGTCGCTTTTATGACATTGAACTGCTGGCAGTGGAACCAGAACAAACGGTTGCCATTGACCAAGTATTGTATATTCAGCATGGCGATGATATGCATGTGGGACAACCCCTGGTCAGTGGCGCGACGGTGGAAGGAACGGTAATGCGTCATTTTCGCGATCGCAAGGTTTTAGTCTATAAAATGAAACCGAAAAAGAAAACGCGCAAAAAACGCGGACATCGCCAAGAACGCACCCGGTTGATGATTAATTCCATTAACGTCAATGGAGAAGTGTTAGCCTCAACTCCAGCCCCTGCTGAAGCCTCTGACGAAGCTTAATTGCAGTAAAGTTTGTACACTAGATATACACGAAGTAATCGATCTCAAAACTCCTATGGCACATAAGAAAGGAACCGGAAGTACACGTAACGGACGCGACTCGAACGCCCAGCGCTTGGGTGTAAAACGTTATGGTGGAGAAAATGTTCTCGCGGGCAATATTCTCGTCCGTCAAAGAGGAACGACCTTCCATGCTGGTAAAAATGTCGGTGTGGGGCGCGATTACACTCTGTTTTCACTAATTGATGGTATTGTTACGTTTGAGCGTAATGGTAGATATCGTAAAAAAGTGAGTGTTTATCCCGCTGAAGCGACTTCGTAAATAACCCACGGTGAATCATTCACCTGTTGAATAAACTTCACGTAAAGGTTGAGTTGGTGTTGAGCATAACTCAACCTTTATTGTTTTCTGATCTTTATCGCGATCGCCAACCCAATCTGGCTCCATTGTCCATATACTCTTGCATTTTCTCTCGCAGAGATTTCACCGTATCCAAGTGCGACCTTAATTCCACCACAAAATCAGGACAAATATTAGCAAATATTCTCTTTTGTTCTTCATTCAATGCATCCCAACGCTCTTGACTTACCCAAGACGCATCAGGAGAGAGATTGGCACTATTGGGTAAAATAAATCCAGTAGAAGAGTCAAAGACTTTCCCTAGTTCGCCTGCATTGCACCACCATACATAAAACTCTCCAGAAATACTGCTCTAATCTTTTCCCGAACTGACTTGCTATAGAATGAGGATAGCTCTTTCCTCAGTGCCCTCACCCCTCCATCATGGTTTCAGTTCACCCCCAAATTGAGTATCCAGAAAGTGACGGTTTATCCTTGGCTGATAGCACGATCCAATTTCGCAATATTACGACCATCCAAGGCTGTTTGGATGTTCTGCGCAACCAAAGCACTTTATCCTTATCCGTAGATACTGTGCAGGATTATCTCGATTAATTGCCCTCGCTATGTCCTCAATTGAATCGAAACAACATTTTGGTATTAATGAGAGATTAGGCAGTTTGGTGCTCTCCCTCTTTGGAGGATTGTTCATGGGAATGACCACTGCTCCAATTAATGCTTGGCCTTTAGCGTGGATTGCTCTCATCCCCCTCTGGATCTTGGTTCGGCGCTCAGATTCCTGGAAACAAACCCTTAGCTATGCTCTGGTTTGGGGAATTGGATTTCATGGGGTAGCCCTATTTTGGATTACGGGAATTCACCCCATGATGTGGTTAGGGGTTCCCTGGTTAGCGAGTTTGGCGATCGCCCTCAGTGTCTGGATCTTTATTACCCTCTGGGGAAGCGCTCTAGTGGCCCTGTGGGCAATACTATTTGCCCATTTTACCCCTGAAAAAAGTAGCGCGTATACGGTTTTATTCGGAACGACTTTGTGGTGTCTCCTAGAAGGGATTTGGAGCCATTCTAACCTTTGGTGGAGTTCCCTCTCCTATACTCAAAGTCCATTTAACTTAGCTATTTTGCACCTAGGGCAACTATCCGGGCCAAATACTATTACAGCCGCTTTAGTCGCTTTCAATGGCTTAGTTGCAGAGTTTATTCTCAGTAGAATATATCATAAAAACCAGAAAGAATCAACCCTAATTTGGGCATTGATCCTGCTTTTTGCGACCCATGCAACCGGCTATTTTCTCTCTCAGAAATCCTTAGCCACACAACCCGGAGAAACCTTCAAAGTTGGCATTATCCAAGGCAATATTCCCAATGAAATCAAACTCTATTCCCAGGGATGGCAAAACGCCATAGCTGGCTATACCCAAGGATACGAAACATTAGCTGCCCAAGGGGTTGATATTATTCTCACGCCTGAAACTGCCTTACCCTTTCTGTGGACGAATCAGAACCGGGGCTATCCCCCTTTAATCAAAGCTATCCAGAACTGGGGAACTCCAGTGTGGGTGGGTGCATTTGGGCAAAACGGCGATCGCCTCACCAACAGTCTCTTTACCCTAGATGAAAATGGTGAAATTATCAGTCAATACGATAAAATGAAACTCGTTCCTTTAGGTGAATATATCCCCTTTGAAGCAGTTATTGGCCAACTGATTAATCGCCTCTCCCCTCTGGAAGCCACCTTAGTAAAAGGTTCCCCCAATCAAGTGGTGCAAACCCCAGTAGGACAAGCCATTGTTGGCATTTGTTATGATTCAGCATTTTCCCAGGTTTTCCGTCGCCAAGCAGCACAAGGAGGAGAATTTATCATTACTGCGTCTAACGATGCCCATTATACGTCCGCCATGCAATGGCAACATCACGCCCAAGACGTTCTGCGAGCCATAGAGAGCGATCGCACCACCATTCGTGCCACCAATACCGGCTATTCTGCCCTTGTCGAACATAATGGTAAAACTCGCTGGGTTTCTAATCGCAACACCTATGAAATTCACGCCAATACCATTGAGCGTAGAACCACCAAAACCCTATACATCCAATGGGGAGATTGGATCGCCCCCCTGCTCGGTTTTTTAACCCTAGCCAGTAGTGTCGCGACTGCGCTAAAATAGCCCCTTACAAACGAGGGGGACGAGGAAGAGATAGATGAAAGACATAAGTGTAGAACGCGTTTTCCCTATTGCCTATCCCCTCTTCCCTTCTCAAAGATTACCGAGAGATTATTCGCTGGCATTTCTATTGTTTCTAGATGGCGCAAATCATGAGCTTGGGCAACCTCAATCACATCCTCTAAATTACGCACGCCCCACACTGGATTAGAGGAGCGCAAAGAGCGATCGAAAGTAGCATTGCTTGGAGCCGTATGTTCTCCCTTTTGTTTATAAGGGCCATAGAAATATAAAATCCCTCCAGAAGGTAAAACGTGTTGAGCGCCTGTCATCAACCCTAAGCACACTTCCCAGGGAGAAATATGAATCATATTAATACAAACTATAGCCGTAATTTCCGCTTCATAGCCGTTTAAAGCCCAAGGTGGGTTTTGGGCATCTAAACGAATTGGAGGATACAAAAAATCACAAGGATGTACCTTCTGCCAAGCCTTAATGCTCTCTAGTAACTGTGGATTAAATTCCGAAGGCAACCAAGATCGCGGTTGTAAATGAGAGGAAAAAAACACCGCATGTTCACCCGTTCCACTTGCCACTTCTAAAACAGTTGCCCTAGGGGGTAAGACTCGCTTTAAAACCTCTAAGATCGGTTCTCGGTTCCGTTGAGTTGCCGGGGCATGTTGTCGTAAATCAGCAGTCATACATTGAAGATAGAATTAAATTTGGGTAATCTTCATTTTAAGAGTAATCGAGTCATCTTGACAATCTGTTTTGCCTATGCCATGGTGTACAGAATATTATTATCGGGCAAGTATTCTTATGATTTCCTTAAAAAAAAATCAGTTTTTTCCTTGATTTTAATCTCCCTGATTTCTACCCCTCTTTTAATGAGTTGTGATTTAGCTTCCAACTCGGAAATAATTGCCACAGAGAAAGAAAAATCGAGCAATGAACAAGCCGAGAGCTGTGCCCCAGAAATAACTGAATTAACGTTCGGAATTTTAGCGGCTGAATCAGAAGAGACTTTAGATGCATTTTGGACTCCTTTGTTAGAGAAAATGGGAGAGGCGATCGCTAGGCCAGTTCTGCCCTTCTACGGAGACTATGGTAGCCTTATTACTAGCATGGGAGAAAAAAACATTCAAATCGCCTGGTATGGAGGGAAATCCTATATCGAAGCCGCAGAAAAATCCCAAGCCGAAGCTTTTGCTCAAACCGTAAGCAGTCAAGGCTATTTAGGGTATTATGCCCATTTGATGATGCATAAGGATCATCCTTTGCTAGCGCAAATCGATCTAGAACAGGGGGATGGGAATAACGTGGTTTTCCAAAATGCCGAGGATCTGACCTTTGCCTTTAATGACAGCCAATCTACATCGGGTTTCCTCGTTCCGACTTACTATTTATTTATTCAAAATAATCTCGAACCTCAAGCGATATTCAAATCGGTATCATTTTTAGGCTCCCATGAAAATACAGCTTTAGCAGTTGCTAATCAAGAAGTCGATGTGGCGACGAATAATAGTGAAGCGCTACAGCGCTTAAAACAATCTAATCCAGAAGCGTATGAAAACATTCGCGTGATTTGGACTTCTCCCGTGATTCCTGGAGATCCCTTAGCCTATCGTCAAGATTTACCCGATTGTCTGAAAACAGCAATTCAAAACTTTTTCTATCGATTTACTGACCGAGAAATCTTAGAACCTTTAGTTTGGTCTGGATTTGATCCAGCGAGCGATCGCACCTGGAATGTCATTCGAGAACTGGAAGTTGCTAAACAAATCCAACGTCTTAAACAAGATGATACCCTGAGCGAAGCTGAAAAAACGACTAAACTAGAAGCATTACAGCAACAGCTTAAAGAATTTCAGTAAGCAATGTCTATCCGTTTTAAATTCATTCTGGTTACCCTAGTGTGTTTGGTGGTCGTCATGGCTACTGGCGCTTGGTATATTAACCAACTTCAAGCTCAGGTTTTGGAAAAAGAAGCTCAAAATCGCACTGAATTAGTGCTACATTTCACCCAAGCGACCCAAGACTATATGACTTATTCCCTGCGACCTGCTGTAGAGCAAATCACAGACCATGTACCCATTGAAGTCTTATCTGCCAATTTTGCTACCCGTGAAGTCGTCGAAGAGTTTAACTTAGCTCTGCCGGAATACATTTACAAAGCCGCCACCATTAATCCCACCAATCCTATTGATACAGCAAATGAATTTGAAGTGAGTATTATTGAAAAATTTCGTCAAAATTCTACACTAGACAAATTGACCGGTTACACAACGTTAGATCAGGAAGAACGCTTCTATTCAGCCAGTCCCGTCCAGGTTTTCGCCAGTTGTCTGCGATGTCATGGAGACCCAAAAGTTGCGCCTAAAAGCATGATTCAACGATATGGTTCTATCAATGGCTTTGGATGGCAAGTGGGCGATATTGTGGGGGCATTAATGATTTATGTTCCCATTGCTGATTTACGGGCTAATTTTGCATCTACGTTACACGATCTATGGATTGCTTTTGGAATCTTAACTTTCGTGGCTACTCTGGTGATTTATTTTGGGTTTGGTCAATTGGTTGCCTATCGTTTAATCCGCATTTGTGGAGTCATGAGTGAAACGGCAGCTAACCCCACCTCTAAGTTAACCCTTCATGACCGCAGTACAGATGAAATTGGTCTGATGGCGCGGTCATTTAACCGAATGGCTGAATCTCTCTATCTTCTCTATACCCAACTTGAAGATCGGGTACGAGAACGAACCGCCCAGTTAACGCAAGCCAATGCCAAAATTAAAACCCTTAATAAGAAGTTACGGGTTGAAAACACTCGCATGAGTTCAGAGTTAGAAATCCTCCAACAGATGCAATCCATGATTTTACCTAAGCCAGTCGAGTTAGAGCAAATCCAAGATTTAGATATCTCTGGATTTATGCAGCCTGCTGAAGAAATTGGAGGAGATTATTATGATGTTTTAGAAACGGATGGAGTTGTGACTATTGGTATTGGAGATGTCACAGGTCATGGTTTGGAAAGTGGAATTTTAATGGTGATGACGCAGACGGCTATTCGGACTCTGAAAGAAAGTCAGCAAGAGGATACTGTAAAGTTTTTTGATATCCTGAATCGCACCCTCTACCGCAATGTACAGAGAATGGAAGCAGATCGGGATTTAACCTTATCGATTTTGAATTACGATCGAGGAAATCTGCAAATTATAGGGCAACATGAGGATGTGATTGTTGTTCGAGAAAATGGAGAGATTGAGCAGGTGAGTACGATGGATTTAGGAATTCCCATTGCTTTTGATGAGGAAATTATTCCGTTTTTAGATCGGGTGTCTGTAGAGTTAAATCCTGGAGATGGTATTGTTCTTTATACTGATGGGATTACGGAAACTGAAAACGATCGGCAACAGGCCTATGGAATAGATAAGTTATGCGATGTGATTCGTCAGCACTGGGATCTAAGCGTTGAAGAGATTAAACAAGCGATATTGAATGATTTTTATGGATTTATTGGGGAACAAAGTCTGGTGGATGATATTACGGTTTTGGTCATTAAGAGAAAAGTAACTTCTAATTCCTTGTAGTTAATGATTAGTTTTTTTGTGCTATAATTAAGGATTAGAGGAAATTCTGATATCATACTGAAAGGGGAACAATGACGATTACAGAACTACGAGAGGATGATTACTGTATTCAATATGATTCCTCGTTAACTACGGTGTTCTTTGAGGGAAAATTAAGCCTGAGAGATCCTTCGGAGTACAGTCATATCAGTGATTTCCTAGAAGATATTGTTCATTCTAAAGCAGGAGATTTAACGTTAGATTTTCAGAACCTGGAATTTCTGAATAGTTCGGGGATTCGAGTTCTGTCTAAATTTGTTGCTAATCTCCGAAAAAATGAGATAGATATTCAGCTTACGGTGTTAGGGTCAAAAGAGTTTACCTGGCAAAGCAAATCTCTACGGAACTTGCAGAAGTTTATGCCCAGTTTAGTTTTGAATATTCAATAATATGGTAACCCAAAAATTCCCCCTTGAGATTTCTGAGGAGCAGATGGCCCAGTTTTGTCAACGCCATCACATTCAGAAACTATCTTTGTTTGGTTCGGTATTGAGAGATGACTTTACCCCAGAGAGTGATGTAGATTTTTTAGTTGCTTTTGAACCGGATCGTATTCCCGGTTTGATTCGTTTGGCGGGAATGGAAATTGAGTTATCTAACTTAATTGGACGGAAAGCCGATTTACGCACAGCAGGCGATTTAAGTCGTTATTTTCGGGAAGAAGTTATAGCTGAAGCGGTCGTACAATATGTCAAACCATGATGATGAAACTCGGCTATGCCATATAGCGCTTTGCGCTAGGGAGTAGGGAATAGGGAATAGGGAATAGGCTTTTGGTACATAGCTTTGAGGATTCAACACTGTCCCTCATAACAGCGCAAAGCGCTGTATCCCTCTTTTGTCACTCTGCCGAAAGAGGGATAGAATAAGAGGACAAGTAAAGAGCTGAAAAATAGAATAGACAATGGATGTAGAGTACCCACTCCGGAA
>NZ_JAGHZH010000085.1:0-8590 GCF_017746885.1 Roseofilum sp. SBFL
CCTACTACCAGTGCTATGATTGATATCCTCCTATCCGTAGCTATAAAGTTGATTAATCCTGAACCGTTAAAAAACTGGTTTACTCATTGTTGTTACTGTCCATCATAACAGCGCAAAGCGCTGTATTGGTCTGGCAAACCCGATTCTCCTACTTCTTCACTCGGTAGTTCGTACATCGTGGGTAGGTTTTCTCTTTTGGGAGTCCGAGAGATTTTTGTTGACTTTTGGGTCAGGTTAACCATAATGGGGACTTTTAAAGGAAAGAAGGGTTGATTTTTTACGGATTACTTAATCCCTCTCGGCTAGGAGAGGGATTGGCTTCCCAACGTTTAAGTGTCGTACATCCGCGCTTCTATAGCATCGGGATGTTCTTCACAGTATTGTTCAAACTTGGTTTTGGTGATTTTCTGTGCTTGCTGGTGAGCCGCTTCGGCTTCTAGCTCTTCGACAATATCCCAAGCAACCGCACATTCACGGGAGTTGGGGCCTTTCTCTTTACAAATTGCCCGTGCTTCAGTAAGTGCCTTTTCAATTTCTTCTTGTAGGGTGACGGCTTTGGGTTTTTCGAGAAAATCACCGCGATTGAGAATATCGGTAATCGAAATAATGCCTATGACTTCGCCACTAATTACGGGAGCGCGATGCAGTTGTAAATTCGCAAATAACCGGGCGACATATTCAACACCTAAATCGGGATTGATTACCACACAGGGTTTGGTCATAATTTCATAAACCCGGACTGTTTTAGGGTCAGTTCCATAGGCAGTGACTTTATAAACTACGTCACTTTCGGTTACAATTCCATAGCTATCTTGCTCATGACGGCGTTTAACGATGAGCGAACGAATGTTCTTTGCTCGCATGAGTTTAACGGCTTCGTCTACTGTGGCTAAACCACCAATCATCACCACATCTTTGGTCATGATATCTGATGCTTTTAACATGTTTTTTCCTCTTTTAAGTCTCTGTTTACAATCGAGTTAACATTGGAGATTATGGATGTACTAATTGGGGAGCAAGTGGGTTAATTTGTTCCTCTAAATAACCATACCACTGTTCGAGACCAAAACCACTTCGGGCAGATACTTCAAAAACCTGGGCTTGTGGGGCGACTTGCTGAAGGTTTTTGAGGGCAATTTTGCGATCGAATCCAACGACTTCAGCAATGTCAATTTTGTTGAGCAGAATGACATCAGCACTCTTAAACAGGGTAGGATATTTGAGGGGTTTATCTTCTCCTTCTGTGGTAGAAAGTAGAGCTACGCGCAAGGTTTCGCCGAGATCGTAGGCAGCGGGACAAACCAAATTACCGACGTTTTCTATGATCAAAAGCTGTAATGGATCAAGGGGAATTTCGGCGATCGCCTGGGCAATCATATCCGCTTCTAAATGGCAGATACTGCCGGTGGTAATTTGCACGACAGGAGCACCGGTTTCCCGTAATCTTTGAGCATCATTATCCGTGGCTAAATCTCCCACGATCACCCCTGTGGGGAGTCGTTCTCCCAGATCCGAGAGGGTGCGTTGAATCAGGGTTGTTTTGCCAGAACCCGGAGAAGAAAGGATATTCAAAACTAACAGCCCTTTGGCTAAAAAATAGCCTCGGTTACGTTCAGCGAGGCGGTCATTTTTGGCTAAAATAGCTTGGTGAACCGGTAGGGTATGGGTATGGGCACGATCGCCGTGATGATGATCGTGTGCACGATCATGATGATGATCATGGGAGGGATGAGAATGGCTATGAATCTCAACTTTTCCAGGAGTTACGGCACAACCACAATCAGTACACATGGATTTAAGAAACCTCCAAGGATGCTAACTCTAATTCTTTCCCTTGACGAACTTCCCGGCTTAGTTGTCCACAGTGAGGACAGATATGAATAATGCCACTGGGATAGAAGTTTTCCTGACAATTGGAACAGTAACATTCAACCGGTATGGTTTCGATTTCTAGTGTAGCACTCTGGGCAATTGTATTTTGAGTCACGACATCAAACGCAAAGTTTAAAGCTTCTGGAACAACACCGGAGAGTTCTCCCACGTTGAGTTTAATCCGATGAATTTGTTTTGCCCCCTGGTTTTGAGCGTGGTTGAGGGCAAGTTTTAGGGTTTCTTCCATGATACTGACTTCGTGCATAGTCAATTAAAAATTAAAGCTTAAAAATTAAAGAGTGTGACGATTTTGGATCAGGTGGGTGATGTGATTGAGGGCAATTTTAACGCGCTGTTGTGCAAGGGGGGAGAGACGATCGCTGTCGGAAAAATCTACTCCAGGGACGCTAATCATCCAGGCTTGGGGTACAGTGTGATATAACCATTGGCACAAGGAAAGTAAGCGAGGAGGGCTGAGGGAATGTCCCCAAGGTAATCCTTGTTCTGGCACCGCTTCAAGTTTGGAGAGGGTTACGTCGTCTCCGGATAGGGCAGCATCAACAAAAATAGCTAACTGGACTGCGGATAATTCTTGTGCTAATTCTGGCATAAGCTGATGGACAGCACGCGATCGCACATTCATCCATTCCCACTCTTCTACTCTCATCGCTACCGTTTGCCCAATGCCATCATCACCTCGTAGGAGGTTACCATAGCCGATAACTAGGACTGTGGGTGAGAGATGAGATGGGGGGATAGGGGGATGGGGAGATGGAGAAATCATGACCATTAAACCGTTGTTGGAAGATGGGATAAGTTGTGGTTTCAATTGTGATGTATTAGTTTGGCGATCGCATTTTATGGGTTCCGCCATTTATCCTAAATCTTGCTGCACCATCTATCCTAAATTTTGCTGGTTTTCTTAATACCCTGCGATCGGATCTGCTGACAGAGAACTTAATTTAAAATTAAGATTTTTGTATACTTTCCCCAATCAGTCCTCTTCTGTAGAAAGTAATTCGTCACGAATCAACTCTTCTTGCCCAGGGCGATCGTCCCATTATTCCCGCCAAAGGCAAAACTTAAACACAAACAATGTTGTATCGGCTGAGAACGGGCAGCACGAACAACACTGATATTAAACTCTGGCTCCCTTAACCCCACACAAGGAGGTAAGATTTGATGCTTGAGTGCCATTAAAGAAAAGGCGATACCCAATGCTCCAGAAGCACCCAATGTATGCCCGGTTGCGCCTTTCGTGGAGCTAACAGGAACTGTTGCTGGAAATAGGTGCTGGATCAGTTGGCTTTCGGCGGCATCATTTAAGGGAGTGCTGGTTCCATGGGCATGGATGTAGTCGATAGAACTTAGAGTTAAGCCAGATCGCTCCAAACAAGTTTTAATGGCGATCGCTGCACTCATGCGATCCGGTTTAGGGGCGCTCACATGGTAGGCATCACTGGTAAAGGCGGCTCCCAGGATTTGACCATAAATAGA
Organism: Roseofilum sp. SBFL; assembly: GCF_017746885.1. Lineage (NCBI taxonomy): Bacteria > Bacillati > Cyanobacteriota > Cyanophyceae > Desertifilales > Desertifilaceae > Roseofilum > Roseofilum sp. SBFL. Next base: position 3,370 of record NZ_JAGHZH010000085.1, read on the forward strand.
GGCTTGACGCTGCTGTGCTGACTCTAGGGATTCTAGGAGGAGAAATGCGCCTCCTTCCCCTAAAACCAACCCTTCGCGATCTCGGTCAAAGGGATAACATCCCGTTTTCGCTAAGGCTCCCATTTGCGTAAATCCCGCTAGAGTCAAAGGTGTGATCGGCGCTTCAATTGCCCCGGCTAAAACCTGTTGAGTATAGCCGCAGCGAATCAGTTCATAGCCTTGGGCGATCGCCCACATGCCCGTATTGCAAGCATTCATGGGAGCTTGGACAATCCCTTGAGTCCCGGTAAGTTGAGCCGCTATTCGCGCGGGAAGATCGGGCAAATAGTCTAGACAATTGGATATATGGAGGAATCCTGGATCTCCCGTCAAAAACCGCCCGGCGATCGCTTCCCAACTCCCTTGAGCGCTGCGACTCGATCCCACAACAATCCCCAGATCGGGTAAGGGAGGAGTCATATCTGCATCCTCCAAAGTCTCCAGGACTAACTGACGAGTCAGCTCTCGCAAAGAAGCCGGGCGATCGCCAATCATAGCTAGAGGACGAGGCGTTAAGTCCGGAAACGGTTGCGCCATGGCGATCGCTGATTCCAGATTGAGGAGCTTGTGCCAAGTCCCATTATCGCGCGATCCCAACGCCGAGACTAAACCCAATCCAGTAACAACAACGACTGTCATAATATCGAAAACTAGGGGATTTTAATATTATCATTAAAAGATGCGGAGGTCGTAGGGTAGACACTACCAGCCTTACTGGCTACTAGCTTAAGGCAATATAGGAGGTAAATTATGGTTGCTGCAATGACAAAACAGAGCGCAGTTGAAGAGTATCTAGAACAGGAAAATCGGAATATTGACAAAAGCGAGTTTATTCAAGGAGAGATCATCAAAATGGCGGGTGCATCAGCGAATCACAATATTCTTACAGGAAAACTTCATGCTCTCTTGCTGTTTGCTTTAGAGGATCGGGGTTATTCTGTATTTATGAGCGACATGCGCTTGTGGTTGTCTGCATCCGAGAGTTATGTTTATCCTGATATCATGGCGATCGCGGGAGAGCCAATGTTTACCGACAGCAAACAGATGGCGCTCACGAATCCTTATCCTTGTTTAATTGCTGAAGTTTTATCCTCGTCCACCGAAGGATTCGATAAAAACCAAAAATTTGCCCTCTATCGCTCCATTCCCCAGCTACAGGAATATTTGTTAATCGATCAATTTTCCTATCGGGTAGAACTCTATCGTAAGGTTGGCGATCGCCAATGGTTGCTCACGGAGTTAATTGGTGAAGATACAATAGTAGAATTGCAGTCAGTAGATGTTACGATCAAATTGGCCGATCTGTACAAGCGAGTCCAATTTGAGCAATCTCAAGAATAAAATCAAATCTGATTAAATCGTTCTGACCGGCTTCAGGATTTGAATTAATACGAGGTATCCATAATGTTGTCTCACTCAGGCTCTTGAAGATGCGACAACTCCCAACTGCTTCAAAACCATTTTTGCAGCTAAACGTCCTGACTGTGCTCCACCATTCATATAGCCTTGATAGTCATCACTGGTGTGTTCTCCAGCAAAAATCAAGCGTCCCTGATGAACGTTTTGCTCATCTTCTCCCTCTAAATAAACATGATTTTGAATAAATCCTGTGTACTGTCCTGGCTTAAAACAAGCATAGCTACCTAAAGCATAAGGATCGGTCGGCCAATGGAGGCGAGTGGCTTTTCCATTGTACGTTTCCAGTAGATTGGGAATTAAACGATCGAGCATTTTGGTATAAAGTTGCCCATTCTCCTCTATGCTGTAGCGCTGGCTATTGAAACCGATATCTCCACCCAGATAATAGGTTAGCGCTCCAAGTTTAGACTGTTGAAGTTGCGAAGCTTCAAAACAGCTTTGCCAGGGCAGATCCGTATATCCCAGACCACTCAATCCTCGATCTCGCCAGACGGGTGGGTTATGACCTACCGTAACTTTCACGTTATTGCCGTAACCCACCTCATTAATAAACCGGCGCAAGGTTTGTGGTAAGGGTAATCTTATCTGAATAGAACGAAGAACGCTAAATGGAATAGCGAGAACGACAATATCTGCATCCACATCAGTAAAATTGAAGGTGAGTTTAAAGCCCTCTCCGTGTTGCCGAATCGATTCTAAGGCCATTCCAGTCTCAATTTGATTCTGTAATTCTCCTGCGAGGGCATCGGTAATGGCTTGAGTCCCATTTTGAACTAGATATCGTTCATCCGAGTGTCCAGTCGATTCCACATTGCCTTCCCTATCTACACGAGGAAGCAACCAGATTAGGTTAAGCGCTGTGATTTCATCGGCTTCGAGTCCCATCTCAGTAATCATGACGAGTTCAATGAATTCTCGTAACCATCCCGAGAGACCGATGCGATCGCAATACTCAGCAACGGAGAGAGCATCTAATTCAACACTGACATTCTCCCAATCTTCATCCAGGCGATCGGCATCGGCAGCCATGCGTTTGGCAACGGGGACAAGGGCTTCAGCAAGTTTGGCTTCCGAGAGCATTTGCCCATCAAAATGATACAGATCCGTGAGAGCCAATTCTTCAGGGACAAAGCGATCGAGCAGAGGAATCTGGAATTCTTGCGCCAGCGCCAGCATATCTTCATGGTCGCTATTGATATACTCAGCACCAAGGTTAACCCAAATCCCTGGCCCCACCGCATCTTTCACCGTATACATTCTGCCTCCCACACGATCTGAGGCTTCATAAATTGTGGCGCGGTAGCCCGCCTTTTTCAGAGTGTAAGCCGTACTCAGACCCGCAATTCCTGCCCCTACGATCGCAATTTTGGGAGCAGATCCCTCTCGTGCCGACACAGTAGCAGCCGGAGATTGACAACCCGTCCCTAACAGCATTCCTCCAGCCAACCCACTAGCAATTTGCAAAAATGAGCGCCCCTTGAAACGTTGACGTTTCTGATTTTGTTGTATTTCTGACCATGCATCCAGAGGAATCTGACGACGATTCGATTCTGTTGCCGAACGCAAGGCGCGAGAGAAGAGACCAAATAAGGGATTGCGTGCCATAGATGAGAACCCACTAGCGCTTCAAGTTTTCCAGTCCCTGGGTGACTGTTGCTGAGTCAATCTTATCGCCCTGTTGAATTGCATCAACCCCTTCCATCCCCTCAGTCACATAACCAAATACAGCATAATTGCCATCGAGGAAGGAGAGATCGGCCAACGCAAAATAGAACTGGGAAGAGGCAGAATCGGGGAATTGCGATCGCGCCATCGCCACTGCACCACGAGTATGCTGAAGTTCCGGAGGCTTGTTAATTTGTGCCACAGGAAATGTTTGACTATAAATCGGTTCGCTCTCCTCTTGTGGGGTGATTTCCAGGGGAATTTGTCGCTCCTGTCCGGTTGCTGGATCGATAAATCCACCGGTTCCATTGCCTAGGGGATCTCCCCCTTGCACCACAAATGGTTGAGGCTCGCGCACTACTCGATGAAACGTCAAGCCATCATAAAACCCGCGCTCGACTAAATCCACAAAGTTTCCAGCAGTTACTGGTGCTTTTGTGCCATCCACACTAATTGTAATGGGCGAGCCTTTAATGGTCATTACCACTGTTGCTTTACCCTCCAAAAGGGGTAGTCCGTTAAAGGGACGATTGGGATCGGCACTCGCCACTGGGGAAGGGGTTGCTCCTGTGGTGCTGGGGGAGCCATCTGAGTCAGGAGCAGAGAGGCTATCACTGCATCCGGCGATCGCCAATGCACTTAACAGCATCAACGAGATGACCCAATATTTTGGTCTAATTTGCATAGGATTAATTGAATTTCTGTTACCAAAGCTACGGATTGATTGTACCGAATGGGTGACTTAGAGTCCTTCTAAAGGCACTTCTAAAAATCGGGCTAACTCTGCGGCTTGGTTTTCTAGGTCTGAGAGACTCATGGGTTGTCCCACACGAGTTAAAGGAATATTGCCTTTTCCTTTAACTCGCAGATAAATTTTCCGCTGAGGATTAAGTCCTTCTTTGATAATTACGCCCACTGCTTGAATATCTTCTAAGGGATAAGTCAAGTCAATTTGGCGATTTTTCCCCGGAAATCCCCAACGAAAAACTTTTGCCACGCCAGTTTCATAGCTAAATTCGTTATATCCACCACCGACATCCCAGAGAATCACCAGCCATAGATACAGAGCCAGCAATAATCCCGCACTGCCATATAAGCCCATGACCAAACCTTGAGGCACAAATATTAGCTCGGTGGGGTTACTAAAGGGTATGAGGTTCACTTGCAGATAGCTCGATAACCCGGCTAATAAAAAGCCAGATGCGCCCATAGAAATGATGGTTGCCCAGGCATAATTACTCAGTCGGCGTGAACCGAGAATGGATTGATGTAAAACTTTTTTGTTCTTTGGTGTGGAGGTTCCTTGTGCCGTCATAGGTCTGGGTGAAGTTGGATCGCTATACCAAATTAAGAGTGCTTTCTGATTTTACCTTAATCTTTGTCCACCATTGGTAGGAAGCGATTTCCTCTTGTCCCCTCATCAAGCCACCCTCTTTTCTGAGAGAATCTGAGAAAATGTGTGACATATTGTAAAATTTCTCAGATTGTTTATTATAGATATTATGCGGAAAATCCAATCGCCTTAAGGACTTGGATGCCTGTTCTGCTTTCTTGTGGTATGTTAAGAAAGATTAATTTGCCCCTAAGCCTAAGCTTCAGAGGCAAATTAATTAAAATAATGGCTGTTCCTGAAAGTGGAGAGGTCATTCCTCATATAGGGAAAGACACTCAAGGGATTCTACCACCGAGTGGTCAATCTCTTAAGACATCCACATAGGGAACCTTTGGGAATTCATCCCCTGCAATTGATTTAAATTTGTAACGTCAGAGGATTTGCTCAATGACAATCGCAGTCGGACGCGCGCCCAGCGACAGAGGGTGGTTTGATGCCCTCGACGACTGGCTAAAGCGCGATCGCTTCGTCTTCATCGGATGGTCAGGACTCCTGCTGTTCCCCTGTGCCTACCTCGCCATCGGCGGTTGGCTCACAGGAACCACCTTTGTGACCTCCTGGTACACCCATGGACTCGCTTCCTCCTACCTCGAAGGCGGCAACTTCCTCACCGTAGCCGTATCGAGTCCCGCAGACAGCATGGGACACTCCCTCCTGTTCCTCTGGGGTCCAGAAGCTCAAGGGAACTTCGCTCGCTGGTGTCAG
>NZ_JAGHZH010000086.1:0-13980 GCF_017746885.1 Roseofilum sp. SBFL
CAGACGGAAAGTAACGCCTCCCGAGAGAATCCCCTCTGTTTGGAATGGGAAACAGTTCCAAGCAAGGGAACTCGTAGAAAGAGGAAGTCTCCTTAGTGATGAGGGGAATCCCCACGCCTTTAGGCTGGGGAGGATGTCAAAGCTCATTATTGAACTGGAAGACTACGACGAAAGTCTGGCTAAATCCTTAGAGACTCTGGCAGATACTTGTGAGTTTGAAGAATTATTTGGACTTGTCGCTCAAATCGATCAACTTTAGTACACAAGTAGGTGCGAAAACTTTTCCTCCTCTATTGCCTCGCATACCTGAGAGCGCGAGGCAAAGAAAGCACCGTATTGCTTGAGAGCTGATCATTGACTCCATTTCCGATAGGATCTAAAAGAAGAGAACACCTTAATATTGGGAGAAATACAACATAATGGATCTGGTCGCGCTCCAGAATAGCTTGGATAATCTAAGCTTTGCCGTCCTTTTGGTGACAATGTTACTCTATTGGTCCGGGATGGCCTTTCCGAGAATCCCCTATTTACCTGCCTTGGGAACCGCAGGGATGGCGATCGCCAATCTCTCTATTGCTTCCTTACTTGGCGCTCGTTGGATCGAAGCAGGATACTTTCCCCTCAGTAACCTCTACGAATCCCTATTTTTTATTGCTTGGGGACTCACCGCCACCCATCTGTTGGCTGAATATCTGAGCCGTTCCCGGTGGGTGGGTGCAGTGGCTTCACCCGTTGCCATGGGCATTACCGCCTTTGCTGCCCTCTCTTTACCGGATACGATGCAGGTGGCGGAACCCCTTGTACCAGCGCTTCAGTCCAATTGGCTGATGATGCATGTGAGTGTCATGCTTCTGAGCTATGCCTGTTTGATGGTGGGTTCCCTGTTAGCGATCGCCTTTTTAATCGTCACGCGAGGTCAAGCCGTGAGCCTTGCCGGTAGCTCCTACGGCAATGGCAACCGTCGCCAAACGCCTCTGAATCAGATGGAAACCGTCTCCGATCTACCTGCTGTTCAGTTCAGCAGCAATGGCAGCGCGATCGCCGAACGGAGTCAAGGGGTTACCACTTTAGAGCGAATCGCCCTCGAAACGACTCCAACTTGGTCGCCAGAAACTTTGAGTCTTGCCCAAGTTTTGGACAATATCAGCTACCGGATGATCGGACTGGGTTTTCCCTTACTGACTATCGGCATCATCGCTGGAGGAGTTTGGGCGAATGAAGCTTGGGGATCGTACTGGAGTTGGGACCCTAAAGAAACCTGGGCCTTGATCACCTGGCTGGTGTTCGCTGCCTATCTCCATGCTCGCATTACCAAAGGCTGGCAAGGTCGCCGTCCTGCCATTCTTGCGGCTGCTGGTTTCTGTGTCGTCTGGGTGTGCTACATGGGCGTTAATCTATTGGGCAAAGGGTTGCATTCCTATGGCTGGTTCTTCTAAACCAGAGTGGACTGATTTACATGCCAAGTTCCAGGGGACATTGCGATCGCGCCCCCAACTGCTCCCCCCCCAAGAATCCTTGTTGGTAGCCGTTTCGGGAGGTCAAGATTCTGTTTGCCTCCTGAAACTGCTCCTAGACTTGCAACCCAAGTGGAGATGGCACTTAGCTGTTGCCCACTGCGACCATCAAATGCGATCGGATTCGGCGGCCAACGCCCAGCAGGTCTCAGAGATGTCTGGGCAATGGAACCTCTCGTTTTATCAAAAAACCGCAGAACAGCCCCTTCAAGGGGAAGCTGCTGCCCGTTCCTGGCGTTATCATGCCTTGATAGCACTAGCTGAAACCCATGGGTTTTCCAGGATTGTGACGGGTCATACCAAGAGCGATCGCGCCGAAACCCTTCTGCATAACCTGATTCGCGGTAGTGGACTCAATGGACTCGCAGCTCTGACGTGGCAGCGTCCCCTGAAAGAAAACGTGCAACTGGTGCGTCCGATGCTGGAAATTGGGCGATCGCAAACCGCCCAATTTTGCCAACACTTCCACCTCCCCATCTGGGAAGATTCCACCAATCAAGACACCCGCTACACCCGTAACCAGATCAGATTGCACCTCATCCCTGCCCTAGAAGCCATTAATCCCCAAGTCCAAACTCATCTCGCCACCACGGCCGAACTCCTAGATGCCGATGTTGAGTATCTCGAATCCATCGCGACAACTCTTTATACCCAAGTTGCTCATTCCAACTTACCGAAACTCAACCGCCAACTGCTCGCAGACATGCCCCTATCCTTACAACGGCGTGTTATCCGCCAATTTCTGATGCAATGGCTACCCCATGCCCCCAACTTTGCCCAAGTCGAAAAAGTCACCCATCTAATCGCCGCGCCCAACCGCTCCCAAACCGATCCCTTTCCCGGCGGGAGGATTGCCTGTGTCCATCATCCCTGGATTGAATTGAAATTGTAAATAAAAACTGTCAATAGATTAGTATCAATCAATCTTTCTGATACATAGAGAGAGGGTAGCTCAACTCAACTTAGAGAGTTGACTCTGATGCTCCCGATACACTTTTCAACTGATGGATACTTCCGCACGAAACAGCAACTTTTGCTGATAGCGATATCCTGGCATCACCACAGTAACTAAGCTTCCTGGCTCGGCTCTTCCCTGGGTGAGTTGATGCCATTGAGGATCGTAGGGAATGCGATCTCCAACTGCTCCTATTGCTTCTAACCCCCAACTTTGCACGAGATGCTCAACGGGTTTGACCAGTTTCACCAAATTATTGGGTTTGATATTGGCTTGCTGTTCCACTTTAGCCACGGCGATCGGCCAATAGCGCAACCAAGATTCTAACTGGTCCAAACTTTCTCGCTCAAAACCCTCTTTTAACTCTTGATGTTGTTGTTTGAGTTGTAGTTGAAGGCGATCGTATTCTTGCCGCAATTCAGTTACTGGATCGGGCAATTGTCCAAGAGCAGATAACAATTCTGGCGCACCAATGTGTAACGCTGTCGCTAATTGCCGCAACGTACTCATTTTCAGATCGTCGATTTTACCTTGACGGATGCGCCGCAATTGTTTTATCGACACTCCTGAACTTTGACTCAAGGCTGTCCAAGAGTTTAAACCCACCTTTTCCATTAAAGGTTGAAGAATAGAATTCAAAGGAAATTTTTCGTCTACTTCAGTCATGTATTGCTTCGCGCGGTAATGGGTAATGGGTAATGGGGGGATAGGGAGATAGGGGGATCTTACAATTGAATGATTTTCTCCGATTGTGTATCCAGAGACCTTCAGATAGGCCTAAATTCTATAAAATTATCCCTTCTCCGCGTCCCCGCGTCCCCGTTTCTCCGTGTCATCCCCTAATTTTGTGCCATTTCGCTACGGATACGAGCCAATAATCGCCCGAGTTCTCCCACCCAAAGAATAATGGAGGTTCCACCCCAAATTACTAACCAATCCTGGAGATGGAGGGGAACCGTTCTAAAGAAACCATCGCCCCATTGAACAATGATGATTTGTCCAAACAGGATTACCGCAGAAATAATTAAAAAGCCAGGATTATCGGGTAGGTTTTTGAAGACGGAATCTTTTAAGCCAAAGCATTTGGCATTAAATAAATTCCACCAGTTGACCATGACAAAGGTGGTAAAGAAGAGGGAGAGTTCATAGGGGTCAACCATTCCATCTTGCTGAATATAGAGCAGAAAGGCGACAAAAAAGATCAGGAAGACAAAGGCCACCGATAAGAGTTGTTTAGCCATTGATGGCGTGATGATAAAGGCTTTCGGGTTGCGAGGAGGATGGCGCATCACCATCGGGTTGGGGGGATCGGTGGCTAAAGCGAGAGCGGCAAAGGTATCCATAATCAGGTTGACCCATAACAGTTGGGTGACAGTTAAGGGTAAATTAATGTTGATAAAGGGGCCGAGTAGGGCAATGCCACAGGCAGCCACATTAATGGTGAGCTGAAACAGGATAAATTTTTGAATATTTTGATAGAGCGATCGCCCCCACATGACGGCATTTTCGATACTCTTAAAGGAGTGATCCAGGATAATAATATCACTGGCTTCTTTGGCTACTGAGGTACTTTCTTGACCCATTGCTAATCCCACTTGCGCTTGATTAAGGGCGGGTGCGTCGTTAGTGCCATCTCCGGTAACCGCGATGACTTCGCCATTTTCTTGTAAAAGTTTTACCAATCGTTGTTTGTCGGCAGGACGGGCACGAGAGAGGACTTTTAAGTCCCGAACAGCCCTTCGCGCTTCCTCGTCGTCAAGTTGGGCAAAGTCTTGACCCGTTAAAAAGCATTCTGGGCCATCCTCATCGGTGACTAAGCCAATTTGACGAGCGATATATTTGGAGGTGTTGGGATTATCACCAGTGACAATTTTAACGCCCACATGGGCCCGTTGACAGGTTTTAATCGCTCTGGGTACATCGGGGCGAATGGGGTCAGCAATAGCCACAAAGCCTAACCAAATCATGGGTTGGCTCATGAGCCGTTCAATCTCAATTTCTGCTTCAGGATAGGGGAGGGTTAAGTTATCCCGATAGGCAAATCCTAACAGTCTCATGCCATGGGCTTCGTAGGTTTGCATATTTTGGGCGATCGCGCTATGGCTGGGAATCGGCTGCACCCCTTTTTCGGTCAGAATATGGCTACATTGGGCTAACACAATTTCTGGCGCGCCTTTAATGTGAATAATTGGGCGAGAAGGCTCCGCATCACTGGCGCGATGGCGAGAATAACCCAAGGTGGCCATATATTTCCGTTCTGGGGAAAAAGTTAACTGGTTTAAAGTGCGAAAACTTTCCCGTTCTTGTTCATAGTTATGCTGCCGATCGTCTAACCATAAGAGCAGCGCTCCTTCAGTGGGATCGCCAATCGGTATAACCTCTTCTTGGCCTAAATTAAGGTTGCAACTGCGCTGTAAATTAGCGGTACTATTAATGGCGATCGCCTCAGCCATCAGATCTAAGTCTCCTCCAAAACAAGCCTCACTCACTTGCATCTTATTTAGAGTCAAGGTTCCCGTCTTATCGGAACAGATCACCGTAGTTGCCCCAATCGTCTCACACGCTTGCATTTGCCGCACCAGGGCATTTTGCCGAGTCATGCGTCGCATACTATAAGCCAGACTCAAAACCACACTTAAGGGTAAGCCTTCGGGAACCGCCACCACAATCACCGCTACAGCAATCATAAAATAGGTTAGTAGGGAGGTGGCCGCTTCTGCGGTTATCCAAGTTTGCGGTGTTGGCGGAACCCAGTTAAACAACCAACCGATGCCCAATCCACCCGCTAACACCAATACTCCGATCGCCAAACTTTTGAGCCATGCAAGTAAACCCTCATCTTCTAACCATTCTGGAGATTTCATCTGGGGTTTAATCAAGCTCAATCCCTGATAGACAATGGGTAACCAAACCTTAGTTAAGGCGATCGTCACGCTCAGAATAACTAAACTGGTCACATACCACTGTTGGCCACTGAGATTAAATTCATCTGCCAAAATACCGCGTACAATTAAGGCCGAATCAATTAAAACAGCAATCAACAACCCACAAACCCCAATCAACTGACTCAGGCGATCGAGTTGTTGATTCAAGGGCGTTTTTTCTTCTGTTGGCCCCGCCGCCGCCCGTGCAGTGCGTCCAATTTCTGTTTGATCGCCGATGGCAATTACCTCCAGAATGCCATGGCCATCTACAACGATAGTTCCTCGCATCACCCGATCTGGAGGATAGGCGGTAGAACTAACCGTCACTTTCTCCAACTGCTTAGAGGTCACCTTAGTCACGGGTAGGGTTTCCCCAGTCAAGCTCGACTCATTAATCTGAAACGATACTGCACCAATAACTAAACCATCAGCAGGAACTTCATCCCCGGCTTCAAGTAAAACCACATCTCCAACGACAATCTCCTTTTTGGGGACTTTAGTAAAAATGCTATTGCGGACTACAGTTATGGGGACTTCATCATTGACTTGGTTGAGAATATTAAATTCTTGGGTTGCCTTAAACTCATTGATAAACGAAACTGTAGTCGCTAAAAAAATCGCGATCAGAATCCCCAGACCTTCCAAATATTCTCCATCGACAAAGCCAATGGTCATGGCCAACAGTGCAGCCACAATTAGAATCCGAATAATAGGGTCTTCATACTTTTCTAGATAAAGTTTCCACCAAGGCGTTGGTTCTGGTGGGGTGAGGAGGTTGAGTCCATACCGTTGGCGACTCGCTTCAACTTCTGTCGCTGTTAGCCCCCACAGGTGTTTTGACTCTTCCAGGTGAGGTTGATGTTTTTGAATGGTCATTTGCTGTTTATATTATACAAGGGTTGAAGTAGGGTTTTAAAGACGTGGGATATATACAGATTCTCTCTTCTATGAAGTACAGCTTGAAGCCTAAGACTCTCAGCCATATAAGCTATTACCTATTGCTAGAGTGCGAAGCGCTATATCAAGCCGCTCCATATTCTTCCATCATGATTGAATTTTGACGAAAATGCATCTGTTATCCCCAATGATTAAAGAAATGTTAACAAAAGGCTAGGTAAACCATCGCTTGAGTAGAGTGCGTTAATGATGCACCCCACTTGTCGATAGAGTTAACCCGGATTAAAAATAGGGAGGTTGATATACTCACGAGGCTAAAGCCACCGTGAGTCTTGACCGTTCACCGTGACTAGCAGCCTGACATGAGAGAACTAGAAAAGCTGTCCTAGAAGAACGGGCTTTTAAATCCAAGGGGTTCGATAAAAATGGAGGCGGCCAAATCCAAGAAAGGCTTTTTGGGGTTTTTCTCCGTGGGGAAAGGCGGTTACTCCAAATAGATATACGCCGGTTACACTGGGATTTCTCACGGGATACAATCCAACAGTAAATGTTGTTCCAGGGGGGATGGGTTCCTCTAACATGAGGGTAAGAGTCCGCTGGGCGATCGCCACTTCTTCTATGCTAAACGATCTACCCCGATTCCGGCGATCGCCCGCAAAAACCCTTGTCCGTTGAGCCTCATACCGAGGGACATCAAACCCTTGAGTTTGAGTTATTTCTAGCGCCTTGAGGGCTTCACTGGCATCTTCAGGGAGTTCGATGGTAAAGTAATAGGCGGCACTCCAAGCGCGAATGGTGCTATTGGTGGTGGTAACAGAGATTAACCGAGGTACTCCCGCAAAGGCTGTAATTCCATCTCGTAGAGTAACCGCATAAATAGGTGAGGATAGAGGCATGGCTAGAATAGGAGAGCCAACGGTCAATGCCAAAAGGCAAAGCGGCAACACCAATGGTTTATAACACTGTATCCAACTACCCATTACCTTTACCTCATTGATAATTTGCTGTTTGTCAATGGTGAGAATTAGCCAACTTTGGGGACATCGTAGACGCGAAGTGGCTTCTCGAAGCGTTACGCCCTTGCCTCCATACCACTCTTATCCTGTTTTAGCTGATTTTACCCTAGCTCAACAGAACGGTTCAAAGTGCGATATAATGAACTATTACACTTGTTGAACCAATCTAGCGTTGGAGGTTTGATTGTCAAAATTTCAATTAAAAGTTCTCTGGTTAGAGGATAACGTTGCTATTACCGTCGATCAAGTGGTAGGGAAAGGCTTGAGTCCATTGACTTGCTACTTTTTCTGGCCCCGTAATGACGCTTGGCAACAACTCAAAGATCAACTCGAAGAGAAACACTGGATTGATGAGCCCGATCGAGTTGGACTCCTCAACCAAGCAACAGAAGTGATTAACTACTGGCAAGAGGAAGGTCAAAAACGACCGATGTCAGAAGCTCAAGCCAAATTCCCAGAAGTTGTCTTTACCGGTAGCAGTTGAAACCTACTGGTAATGGGGCATGGGTCAGCCCTTTTCCCTTAAAGTCCGCTTTTTTTCGGCTGTCACCTTGGGGGGGCAAACGCCTAAAACTTATGTTCCGCCAGAAAATAAAACCCTCCTCTAGTTCCGAGGAGGGTTTAGATTTTACTAAGGGTTGAGGATAGTCCTCTATAACTTGACCATGCCACCAGCGGCTTGGAATTTTGCCCTCGCCCGCTTTAAGGCTTGGGTCGCTTGAAACTGTTCTTGACGGTCATCAACATTAACTTTGCTCAGGCGCTCTTGGGCTTTTTGATAAGCACTTTCAGCCTCTTCCAAATTAATATCGCCACCCAAGGCTCCCCCATTCACTAGGATGGTCACTTCATCATCATCTACCTCAGCAAAGCCACCCATCAAAGCAATGGGTAACCATTCTTTTTGAGATTGGGGGCGCACTTGCATTACACCAATATCGAGAGCAGACAAGAGGGGAGCGTGACCACTGAGAATTCCCAGTTGTCCAGTCGTACTCGGTAAAATCACCTCATCCGCCACATCATCCCAGACAGTCTTATTAGAAGCAATAACACGAACTTTTAGGGTCATGAGTTGATTGAAATTCTAGATTGAGAACTTATTTTTGAAGTTTTGAGCGTTAACTTTTAGGTTGGGTTCACTCAGGATGCAACCCAACCTAACGATCGGAAAGCTAGAGATTAACCCTTAGCAGCCAATTTTTCCCCTTTGACGATCGCCTGGCTAATATCGCCTACCATATAGAAGGCCTGCTCAGGCATATGATCCAACTCTCCAGAAAGAATCATCTTGAAGCCTTTGATCGTCTCATCAAGCTTCACATACTGACCCGGAGAACCAGTAAATACCTCAGCCACAAAGAACGGTTGAGATAGGAAACGCTCAATTTTACGGGCACGAGCAACCGTCAGACGGTCATCTTCAGACAACTCATCCAAGCCCAGAATTGCAATAATATCTTGCAGCTCTTTATACCGTTGCAGCGTAGACTGAACTGCACGAGCCGTTTGATAGTGATCGTCACCCACAACACTCGGTTGTAGCATAGTCGAGGTAGAACCCAGAGGATCGACCGCTGGATAAATCCCCTTAGAAGCCAAACCGCGAGACAATACCGTGGTTGCGTCCAAGTGAGCAAATGTAGTTGCTGGAGCAGGGTCAGTCAAGTCATCCGCAGGAACATAAACCGCTTGAATTGAAGTAATCGAACCTTCACGGGTCGAAGTAATCCGCTCTTGCAATTCACCCATTTCCGTACCCAAAGTCGGCTGATATCCTACCGCCGAAGGCATCCGACCGAGCAGCGCTGATACTTCAGAACCCGCTTGTACAAACCGGAAAATGTTATCGATAAACAGCAGTACGTCTTGCTTACTCACATCACGGAAATATTCCGCCATCGTCAGAGCAGAAAGACCTACCCGCATTCTTGCTCCGGGGGGTTCATTCATCTGACCATAAACCAGAGCTACCTTAGATTCGCTCAAGTTTTCCGCATTAATTACCCCAGATTCAACCATTTCGTTGTAGAGGTCATTTCCTTCACGGGTGCGCTCGCCCACGCCACCGAATACGGATACACCACCATGGGCTTTAGCAATATTGTTAATCAGCTCCATGATAATAACGGTTTTGCCCACACCCGCTCCACCGAAGAGGCCGATTTTACCACCCCGACGATAGGGAGCGAGGAGGTCTACCACCTTAATACCGGTTTCAAAGATAGAGGGCTTAGTTTCCAGGTCAGTGAGTTTGGGAGCTTCCCGGTGGATAGGAGAAGTATCTTCGCTGGTAACCGGGCCTTTCTCATCTACTGGATCTCCTAGGACATTGAAGATCCGTCCCAGGGTGATATTTCCTACAGGCACACTAATCGGCGCACCCAAGTCAACAATGTCCATACCTCGTGTGAGTCCATCTGTAGCGCTCATCGCCACAGCACGGACTTGGTTACCACCGAGAAGTTGTTGTACTTCGCAGGTGACAGAACGCTCTTGTCCATCTGCATTTTGTTTAACGACTCGGATTGCATTATAGACCTGGGGCAGTTTGCCACTGGGAAATTCTGCATCAATAACCGGGCCAATGATTTGAACAATTTTACCAACGCTTGTTTGCTCTGATGTAGCTACCATATCTTCGCCTATTGTGATTGCTGCTCAAGAATATGACTGGGGACAGTCGCTGGTTTCCTATGAGTTTTACAGGAAGGGAAGAGACGGTTTTAGGGACGAATCAATTTCCTCTGGATGCGAGGGAGTTGATCCCGGCACTTAAGAGGATGGCGATCGGGCCTTAATCCGGTTGAGCTTCCTGTTTCCTCACCAGCATAATTCTTAAAGCATTTAAGTTTAAGAATGTCATCTTTCAGATTATCACGGGATGTTCACCCAATAAAGCGGCAAGGCAAAAGGCAATAGGCAATAGGTAAGCTATCTCCGTGTCCCCGCGTCCCCCCATCCCCGCGTCCCCCATCTCCCTACCCTAGGGTACGGTAACCCGTACTGTTTCGCCTGTTGCAAGGGTTGCTCGCCTCAGATTACATTAGCACTCAGGAGTTGAGAGTGCTAACGACTGACATAGCCCCTCAGTTCCTTAAACCTGATTAACTTTTTACAATCAAATTGGAGAAGATTTTCCTATGGCAGCAGTATCCCTGAGTGTTTCTACAGTTAAACCCCTTGGCGATCGCGTCTTTGTTAAAGTCAGCGAAGCTGAAGAAAAAACCGCTGGTGGTATCATTCTGCCTGATAACGCCAAAGAGAAACCCCAAGTGGGAGAAATTGTCCAAGTTGGCCCAGGCAAACGCAACGAAGATGGTTCCCGTCAAGAGCCAGAAGTCAAAATTGGCGATAAGGTTCTCTACTCCAAATATGCTGGAACCGACATTAAACTCGGTAATGATGACTATGTTTTGTTGTCTGAAAAAGACATCCTTGCTGTAGTAAGCTAACTGGCTCACTGCTAATCCTACTCTACATAAACCTATCCATTTCTATACACCGATCAAGGATCTAAGAACACTATGGCAAAACGCATCATCTATAACGAAAACGCTCGTCGCGCCCTGGAAAAGGGAATGGACACTCTGGCTGAAGCAGTAGCCGTTACCCTAGGGCCTAAAGGCCGGAATGTGGTTCTAGAGAAGAAGTTTGGCGCTCCCCAAATCGTTAATGATGGGGTGACCATTGCCAAAGAAATCGAACTCGAAGATCATGTGGAAAACACAGGTGTTTCCCTGATCCGTCAAGCGGCTTCTAAAACTAATGATGCTGCTGGTGACGGAACCACCACCGCTACCGTATTAGCCCATGCCATGGTCAAAGCGGGTCTGCGTAACGTGGCGGCTGGCGCTAATCCCATTGCCTTGAAGCGCGGTATTGATAAAGCGACCGGTTTCTTGGTAGACAGAATTGCTGGTCATGCTCGTCAAATCGAAGACTCCAAAGCGATCGCCCAAGTTGGCTCTATCTCCGCTGGTAACGACGAAGAAGTGGGCACCATGATTGCTGAAGCCATGGATAAAGTCGGTAAAGAAGGGGTCATTTCCTTAGAAGAAGGAAAATCCATGACTACCGAGCTGGAAATCACCGAAGGGATGCGCTTCGATAAAGGCTATATCTCTCCCTACTTCGCCACCGACACCGAGCGCATGGAAGCGGTTCTCGATGAGCCTTATATCCTGCTAACCGATAAGAAAATCACCCTGGTTCAAGACCTCGTACCGGTTCTAGAGCAAGTGGCTCGTTCTGGCAAACCCCTACTGATTATTGCTGAAGATATCGAAAAAGAAGCTCTAGCGACTCTAGTGGTCAACCGTCTGCGTGGTATTCTGAATGTCGCTGCGGTTAAAGCGCCTGGTTTCGGCGATCGCCGTAAAGCGATGCTCGAAGACATTGCGGTACTCACTGGCGGTCAAGTGATCACGGAAGACGCAGGTCTCAAAATCGACAGCACCAAACTCGACCAACTGGGTAAAGCACGCCGCATCACCCTCACCAAAGACAACACCACCATTGTTGCAGAAGGCAACGAACAAGGCGTTAAAGCCCGTTGCGAACAAATCCGCCGTCAAATGGATGAAACCGATTCTTCCTATGACAAGGAAAAACTGCAAGAGCGGTTAGCGAAACTCGCTGGTGGCGTTGCCGTAATCAAAGTCGGTGCGGCTACCGAAACCGAAATGAAAGACCGCAAACTGCGCCTCGAAGATGCTATCAACGCGACTAAAGCTGCGGTTGAAGAAGGTATCGTTCCTGGTGGTGGTACAACCCTCGCTCACCTCGCTCCTGGCTTAGAAGAATGGGCGAATGCTAACCTGAGCAACGAAGAACTGACAGGTGCTTTAATCGTCAGCCAAGCTCTGGTTGCTCCTCTGATGCGGATTGCTGAAAATGCCGGTCAAAACGGCGCAGTTATCGCTGAACGGGTGAAAGAAAAAGACTTCAACGTGGGCTACAATGCTGCGGATAACAGTTTTGGCGATCTCTTTGAAGCCGGTATTGTTGATCCCGCTAAGGTTACTCGCTCTGCCATGCAAAATGCGGCTTCTATCGCTGGCATGGTCTTGACTACCGAATGTATTGTTGTAGACAAGCCCGAACCCAAGGATAATGCGGCTGCGGGCGCAGGTATGGGTGGTGACTTCGATTACTAATTCCCCGTCTACGACATTGAATAGTTTCTAGTCTTCATCCCCCGGTTGCTATGGCAACCGGGTTTTTTACGGAATGGTGGGTCGATAGGGGCTGTTGAACTTGATACTCTTTAAAATTTTCATGTAAGATAAGCAATGTAGATTTAGACTTAATTAGATAACGTGCTACAGCAATTGAATAACTTACCCCCATGGGCTAAAGCAATTTTTGTGTTTCTAATGGTTGTTGCTGGAATTGGTGGTTTCCAATTTCTAGAAACAAATAGCCAAACTTCTACTGGGTCAATGTCTGTACAACTATCACCAAGTTTAAAAGAGATTAATATTCTAATTAGAGATCGGAATAATCAAAAAGCAATTGAAAGCGTCAATATTATGATTATTTCAGATGGCCCACCTGTTAGTAAAATGACTGATCGTAATGGATACGTCAAAATTGAAATCCCAGAACGAAAAACAGTTGAAGTAACTCTACAAAAGAATGGCTATAAAACAGTTACTGAGAGTCTCAATTTAGAGACTGATCCCAATACTACTAGGACTTTGTATATGGATTTGGAAAATCCATAAAAATCATTTAAATATATTATCTTTTCTATAGAAATGTCTTCAGACAAAGATTTTTGGAGAGGTATCCAAGATAAATTTCAATTCTTCTTAGTTTTAGCTCTGCTCTGTTCCATAGGATTTTTAACATGGAAACAAGTGATTTACCTTATCTTAATGCTTGTTTCGGGAGGAACAGCCGCAGCCATGATTCCTTTGTATGATTTTTCTAGGCAGAAAATGGAGGAGTTAGAATTTTTAGAGGAACAAGATTTGAAACGACAAGTTGATATACTTCAAGAATCAAAAAGTGTTCTCCGAGAGAAATGCGCTGAATTCCAAGATATACGAGTCTTACTAAATGAAATTTTGATGGAAATCCAACATTTAGAAAGTCAAGCACAAAAACAATATGAATCTCAAGTTAATGAAAGAATAAATAAAGCAAAAAAACGAGAACAAGAGATTCAAGCTGCAAGACTAAAAAAAGGCTTAACCTACGGTTGTCCACCCGATCCAGGAACAAAAAAATGTCCTGTTGAATATCCAATTTGTGTAACTGAAAACTTAGACAAGAAAGAAAGAAAGAAATATAAGGGAATTTATTACAAGCCGGGTGACCGCGACTATGATTCTCAACCAGTGTGGTGTTTTAGGACAGTGGAAGAAGCCAAGTTAGAGGGTTATCGTCGTTCTAAGAAAAAACAATAATTGAAAGTGGTTGACAACCGTTATCAGTGGGAAATGATGGATATTAACCATACATGAATCATATTGATGAGAGAAGCAATCGCCTCACCAAATACTATTTTTGACTCTGTGCAAGTGATATCCCTCTTTTGTCACTCTGCCGAAAGAGGGATAGAATAAGAGGACAAGTAAAGAGCTGAAAAATAGAATAGACAATGGATGTAGAGTACCCACTCCGGAAACACGTAGCTCGCTCTGCTGAAGCAACGATTCTGTTAG
>NZ_JAGHZH010000087.1:0-11814 GCF_017746885.1 Roseofilum sp. SBFL
ACTAACAGAATCGTTGCTTCAGCAGAGCGAGCTACGTGTTTCCGGAGTGGGTACTCTACATCCATTGTCTATTCTATTTTTCAGCTCTTTACTTGTCCTCTTATTCTATCCCTCTTTCGGCAGAGTGACAAAAGAGGGATTATACATCTCATCGAGGAGATCTTCCATTTCTTCGGGACTAATCATGGTTCAAGACAGGATGCCAATGGGATACGCCTATTTTAACCAAAAGTCCTCAACAAAAAAGCACTGACCCAGAGACAGGATCAGTGCCTCAAGATTGGGCCCCTTTTTATTCAGTTCAGAAGCATCTGCAAAACAGGTTGCACTGACTTCCAGCAACCTTTTTTACCAGACTCAAACCATCGTCAAGCCACAAAATTTACTGTTGAGCGATTTCTTGAGTCAGAACCTTCAGTGCTTCAGTGTACTGCGGATCGGACTTCGTACCAATTTGATCGCGATGTTTCACCAAGTGATTTTGCTGGTCTTCCGTTAGTTCCACGATCACATCGGGTTCAATACCTAACTTGTTAATATCACGACCATTAGGCGTTAAATATTTAGCAATGGTCACCGCTAACCCCGATCCATGGGCCAAGGGTTGCACAGACTGCACCAACCCTTTACCAAAGGTTTTAGTTCCCACAATCACTGCTCGTTCGTTATCCTGTAAAGCTCCAGAAAGAATCTCACTGGCACTCGCTGAACCCCCATCAACCAAAACCACCAGAGGCTTATCCGTGAGGGAGCGATTATTAGCTCGTTGCCGTTCCGTTTCCCCTTGTCGGTTAACCGTAGAAACGATCGCCTCTCGACCCGGTAACCACATCCGGGCGATCGCCACACTAGAATAGAGCAACCCTCCAGGATTCGATCGCAGATCCAAAATATAACCCGATACCCCTTGGGACTCTAAATCATCAATCGCTTCGCGCATCTCTTCAGCCGCTGGAGCGCTAAACTGGGTTAATCGAATATAGCCGATATCATTCCCCAATCCTTCCTGACGATAGCTAGCGCGAACCGGGTGAAGTTCAATCCGCTGACGCTGAATGGGAAAATCAATTTCCTCTTCGCCACGCAAAATGGTTAGCACCACTTGAGAATCAATTGGCCCTCGAATCAGTTTTACCGCATCATTGGTATCCATCCCTGCGGTATCCTGACCATCAATTTTGATAATAAAATCCCTCGCCTGAATTCCGGCCTCAAACGCTGGAGAATCTTCAATGGGAGCCACCACCACTAATCGATCCGTTTCTTCATCCATGGAAATATGAATCCCTACCCCCGTTAGTTCCCCAGAAGTATCAATTTGCATATTTTTGAACTCTTCCGGGTCCATAAACCGGGTATAGGGGTCGTTGAGTTGCTTCAACATTTCCCGGATGGCCCCATAGGCTTCTTGATCCGAGGTATATTTGCGACCCAGGTATTCCTGACGCACCTCTTGCCAATCAACCTGATTAAACGTGCCATCAACATATCGATTGTTGATAATTTGCCAGACTTCATCCACTAATTCTTTAGGGCCATCTTGGAAAAATGCTTGGCCTCTTAAATGGATGCCTGCACCAGCAACGGTTACAGCGGTCAGCATAACTGCCGTTGCACCTAAAACAAGTCCGCGTGTGGTTTTGGTCATAAGCTTATTGAACCGGGGATATTACTTTAGGGGGAGTTAAGCCCAATCTAACACATGCCACTCTATACCGATCTATAGAGAAGTGATTCTTCACGTTATGGTTCCCTTATGCGATCGCTTGTGAGCCACTTCCGGAGATTAAAGTGTTCTCTCCCTCCTTAATTATGTTACGGATCGACCCAACGTCCATCCGCTTTAATTAAATTAATTAATTGTTCCACGCCTTGGTCTTCTGGAACCTTCTTAATCTCTTCCCTACCTCGATACAGAGAGATATATCCAGGTTGTCTGCCCACATAACCATAATCCGCATCAGCCATTTCTCCTGGCCCATTAACGATACATCCCATCACCGCAATATCCAAACCCGTTAAATGGTTGGTTGCTTCCCGGACTTTATGCAGCACCTCTTCCAGATTAAACAGAGTCCGTCCACAGGAGGGACAGGCCACATATTCAACCATAGTTTTACGCAGTCCCAGAGATTGAAGGATGCTATAGCACACCGGAATTTCTTTTTCTGGCGCTTCCGTCAAAGAAACTCGAATCGTATCCCCAATACCATCGGCAAGAAGAGTTGCAATACCTGCGGTGGACTTAATCCGGCCATATTCCCCATCTCCCGCTTCTGTCACTCCCAGATGCAAAGGATAACTCATTCCCAGTTCATCCATCCGCTTGGCCATTAAGCGATAGGCCGCCAACATCACCGGGACTCGTGAAGCTTTCAGAGAAATGACAATATTATAAAAGTCCAGAGATTCACAAATATGGATAAATTCTAGGGCAGATTCCACCATCCCTTCTGGCGTATCCCCATAGGTAAACAGCATCCGCTCGGCCAATGATCCATGATTAACCCCGATACGCATCGCTTTTCCTTGGTCTCGCAGCGAAATCACTAGAGGTTCTAAGGTTTGGCGAATTTGATCCCCAATGTCTGCAAATTCAGCTTCTGTATACTCAGTGCGGTCAACTTTGGGTTTTTCAAATACATATAACCCTGGGTTAATCCGCACCTTATCTACATGCTTGGCTACTTCCAGGGCAATTTTCATGCCATTGTGGTGAACATCAGCTACCAAAGGAACTGGTTGATAGGTGTCGTTGAGTTTCTGTTTAATATCACTGAGCGCTTTCGCATGAGCCAGACTGGGAACTGTGACCCGCACTATTTCACAGCCAATTTCATGCAATCTACGAATAGCAGCAACTGACCCTTCAATATCTAGGGTATCTTCATTGATCATCGATTGCACAACAACAGGATGACCACCCCCAATCGTAATGTTGCCCACTTTGACCGGCCGGGTTTTCCGGCGCTCAATGGTAGTGGAGACTGTTGGTGAAGATGGGGATTGAGTTTGGGTAGGATTCGGTAGAGTTTGCATAAACACTCCAACGGATGGAAAGGCTATCAATAGCGTCTCATATTCAGGGCATCCTGGGAATAGCAGATCAGTCTAGGCATCTTCCGAATCCATAGATTCAGGGATAATCCATTGGGGAGGAGCTATTCTTTTTTTGCGTAGAGCCTCATCTGCTATAGCCAGCATTTGATCGAGGGAAGTTTCTTGGATGAAGTTTGAGGCTTGTTGAGCGTATTTTTGTTTTGGGCATTGGTCACCTAGGACACATCCGTTGATACAGGCTTTGGCACAATCAATTTTAGATTCCATGGTGGAGTTTCTTGGGTTCTACTCTTGACTTACCTTATCTTAAGTTTTGTCGATTTTGCTAGGGCGATACTTTGAAATTTGGGTTCTGTGGCTGGTTGTGTACAACAGTTTAGATGCTTGATCGATATTGCAAATTGTGCTACGTTAGTTACTCTAAGGACGTATAGCTCAGTTGGTTAGAGCGCCACGTTGACATCGTGGAGGCCACAGGTTCGAGTCCCGTTACGTCCATCCCTTGCCACCGTTACTTTCTAGCCAACCTGGCGATACATTTTTACCTATATCTCTATGTTGGTTAGCCAACTTTTAGCCAACTTAGAGGTCAGCCACATGGTTAGACACCGACTCCCTAAAATTGGGATACGCAACAATAACGGCGCTATTCAAATCAGATTTCAATATCAGCAGCACAACTACTCATTGGGTGGGTTGGGGCAATTTGGCGATCGCCTATCCACATCTAGGGCACAAGAAATCTGTGAGAAAATTCGGTTTGATATTTTGGGGGGACAGTTTGACCCTACCCTCAAGAAATATCAACCGAATCAGATTGTCCTCCCAAAGGAAGAGCCTACATTATATATAGTGTGGCAACGCTACAAACTGGCTAGACAGGGGCAGATAAGTATCACTACTCAAAAGAGAGTCTGGAGAGATGTTGATAGAGTGTTGGACAAGCTTCCTAGGGAAGCCTGTAGCCCAAACTCTTCTAGTCGGATTACTCCAGAGCTGCTCAAGCATTACAGCCCTGGTACATTGCGGCGGATCTATGACGAAATTCAAACGGCTAGTAATTGGGCTTTTTCCCAAAATTTGATAACCGATTCTCATTGGGGGAAGCTCAAGAAGGAACTACCCAAGCCTCCCAAGACTGGAGCAGAGAAGCGCCGCAAGCAGGCTTTTACAGAGGATGAAGTTGCCTGCATTATGGCGGCGATCGGGGAACAAAGACCGGATTGCTTACCCTTCTGCCGATTCCTATTGCTCACTGGTTGCCGTCCAGAAGACGCTATAGCCCTGACATGGGAGGATGTAGCGGATAGTGGGATAACCTTCGACAAGGCATACAGCCGCAGAACCCTGAAACCCACTAAAAACGAGAAGGTTAGACAGTTTCCAATGACTGACCAACTGGCACAAGTCCTTGAGCAGCAGGGACAAATCCTACAAAGGAAAGGTGTAGCGCTCAAGCCATCCCAGTTGGTTTTTCCAGGGCAACAAGGGGGATACTTAAACTTAGATAATTTCACCTCACGAGCCTGGAGACCTGTGGTTAAGCAGTTGGTTACAGATGGGTTAATTAGCCAGTATTTGCCCACTTACTCCCTCAGAAATACGTCGGCATCTTTTTACTTAAGAAAAGGAGTTGACCCGTCTACCATTGCTTATCTATTTGAGACCAGTGAACGGATGTTAGAGCGTCATTACTTTAGCCCAAATAGTGACATCCAACTCCCAGATATTTAGGTGAAGAACGAGCATCTATTACTGCCAAATAAAAAAAAGATGCGAGGCAACTGACCTCTAAAATGAGTAAACCCCCTTGAGATTAAGCAAGGGGGTTTTGATTGGATTTGGAACAACGGACAATGCTTAGATTATATCATTTTCTTCTGAGGATTCACTCTCTGGTAAATCCTTTTTTATCTCAGCCAATAGCCGCCTACCTTCTTGATATTTGGCTCCCTTGTATCCCATGACATTTTTGATGATTTCGGAGTCTGGTAAACCATCATTTAGGGCTGTCCGAACTTGTTCCGTTAGTCCTTTAGTTTCGTTGGAACCCTCAGAGTTAGGAGGTAACGAACGCTCTAACGGCACACCCTCGTAATCCTCATCAATACTGGCGTTAGGGTCAGTTAGCCCTAGCGAACTTTTCCGTTCGGAGCTAACGGCAAGGGCGATCGCCGAGTTAGTCTGACGAGCCAAGTATAACTCGCTGGCTACCGAGTGCCGGAACTGCGCTAAATCGTATTTGTTTAGAGCCTTAACTTTCGGTTCTATTTCTGCTAAGACAATAGAGCTACCCAAGCAAGTCCCGCCAGAAACTAAACCGATAACAATTGACCCCCAACGGAAGAGTTGATGATAGCGATTAGCTCGTACATAGCGGGTAAAGAAGGGAGTGCAAAACCAAATTGATATCCCTAATACTCCAGAAATAACTGAGACTGTATGGAGTACAAACCAAAGCTGTTTGACGCTTTTTGACTCGGAAGGATTGATTAATAAACCCATTGGATTAGACCTCCCATAAATAGCATAATACCTAGCCCGATTAAGAGGACAACATAGAATACAAAAGCGTCCCCTAACTTCTCTCTCTGGTAGTAAATAGCTGCACCAGCAACTCCAATGCCAAGGGCAAATAATAGGGTCAACAAGAAACCAATTTCTCGGAAGTCCTGGTTGAGTAAACTGGCAAGAGAAACAAGACTAGCGCCACTCCCAACGAGTAGCCCTAGCCCAATAATTCGGTAAAGTGATATCATTTTCTCGTCTCAATAATTGGGATAAAAAACCCCTGGCTACTTGAGGATGTTGTACAACTGTACAGTAGTAGTCAGGGGTATTGAAAGAATTACAAACTACCCATCAATTGGGCGATCGCAGCATCAGCTTGCTGTTCAGCTTGCTCTAGGCTTTTGCCCATTTGAGCGTAGCCAGGACGCAACGAGTGGAGATACTTGGCGCTGGTATTGGCATACCCCTGTATCCTCTTCTCATTCCGTGCCTCGTTGCGGCGATAGCGTTCATGGTACTTGTTGACCCTGGTATGGTTATCGCTCATATCAGAGAGGGCTTCGTAAGCCTTTTTAGTGGCACGGGTTTGAATCCTGGCATCCTTAGCCCTCTCCCGTAAGGCTTCCGCCTCCTCTGTGGAAAACGCCCTCGCCTTTTCCACAACCGGGGCATAGCGAAACTTTTCCCAGCTTCCAGGGGAATTTGGGGTAATGGCGTTGTCCGCACTCTTCTTGTGTACAGTAGTAGCATCAAGCTGTGAGTGCTGACCTTGTACCGGCGCAATGCCTCCGGCACTATCGTTGCTCAAAAACTGGAGTAATCCCATAATTGTCTTGACCTTTTATTGATACAGTTACGGTGATGTATTGCCCAAGGACAAAGGAAAACCCCATCCCTAAAATGACTAGTAGGAATGGGTTGTAGTCCACGGGGCGTTTATCCCATGGATTCCTTCTCATTGATTTGGTGGCTGATGGTGTGTAAGGTTTGCCGAATGTCTGAAAGTCTCTCCCAGAAAGAGACAGAGGTCTCTAGAGCGTTACAGCGTTTTTCCAGTTGGCTGATTGCCTCAAAATCAACTGGCGGGGGCACGGCTTCAAGTCCTTTCAGATAGGCGAGGTACGACCGGATGTGGTGTTCAAGTTCAACCGGGACGCGGATTTGCTTGCTGGTGGTGGGTTTGGCAATTTTACTCACGGCCCCACTCCTTTATGTCTTCCTCGCTGAAAATGCAGCACTTCAAGCAAGCTTGAATGTTAGGGCTGTCGCAATTCCTTGGAAGTAATTTATACTCCCACCTGCAAGTGCCAACGTTAAACAAACGCTCTGTAACAATAAAAATCCCGTTTAGAAATGGGTCGTAGCTTGCAAATCCAACTTTCTCTCCGATCGCAAAGGTCGGCTGCCCCCAAGCCTTGGGGACAGGTAATTCATGTGGCATCATAGTTTTGCCTCAATTGTGGGACTGACACAGTTGGGGAAGTCTTGGGAGTGGTACTGGTAATACCCTCTCAAGGCGTTAAACCTTCACTGATGACACCAGCATAAACCCGGCGATCGCCACTTTCAAGGGGAGGTCATATAAAGATTTGTTATTTAAATTTGAGCCTGCAATAACCCTGCAATGGGTTGCAATGGAAAAGTTACTTATTGCATCAGAAAAGCTTATCTATAAAATATTTCAATTTAGATTGTTCTATCAAACCCCTATAGGGTTCTGATAGGACAGTTAGGAAGCAAACTGTACAACTACTTAACCAGTTGTACAGTTCATCTTTTAGCTGGAAAGCAAGCTGATAGGCAGGTTGAGCCAGTTTAGAAATCCCCCTAGCACTGGGCATTCATTTCCGGGTCACCTGTACAAGACCTATAGGAGTTGAACAAGTGGCAAGAGAGCAACAACCTGAACTATTCCCACCCTACTAGGAGTCTGATAGTTCACTTTTGAGATAAGTCTCAACTGAGCAGCTCCCCTACCAGTTGCTCCAAGTCATTCCCCAGGAGTTCAAGGGGCAATCCATCAAACTCCTATAGAGTTTGAATGATTCACCGACTAGCCTTTGAGCCAGAAGATGTCATCTTGGCGCTGCCCATCATCCAAGCGGGGCATAGTGCAATACTGCCGACTGCCTTTCATCCCCTTCTGAAAATGCTCTGCTGGAACAATCCAGTGCCGCCCTTTTTTATGGGGCCCAACATAAATCATGTCTCGCGCCCTAGATTTAGAGCCGCCATAGGGAACATACAAAACAGCGTCGCCATGGCAGGGTTTAGCAGTTGATTTTAACTGGAAACCTGGGATTAAATTTTCAGGCGCGTTTTTATCGTCATCAACTGTCACCCCTTGCTCTGACTGGATTTCAGCCATCACCCTACCGTCACCTCTACCGTCACCCCTACCGTCACCACCCTGGTTTTGGGGGTTGGATTGGGGGTCGGTTAGGGTCGGTTTTTCCATAGCCACTGGTGGGGTCAACTTGGGTGACTCCATTGGGGGGGATTCAGGGGGGCTATCACCCGGTTCAACTGTCATCGGTGACGGTTCGGTGACGGTTGAGGTGACGGTTGAAATCCTTGCCCTGTCTAAGGGTGACGGTTGATGACGGTTAATCGTATCCCCGAAAACTTCCGATGGAGTCGGAATTTCCCGGTGCAAAATTTCGTCGCGCAACTGTAACCCAATGACAAAACTACCCCTCTTGTTCCGACCCCGTTCTACGTCCCAATTCACATGACGAGATGCAGTAACCAATCGGGCCGTAAACTTGTTCTCCGCCGCCGCCTTTTGTCCAGTCTCTTCACAAAACTCCTTGTAACTGGCGTATAGAGACTTGGTTTCAACTTTAAGACCTGGAACTGGTACAAGTTTCTGGTCAAGGAAGTCAGCCACGCTGTTTTCAGCCACTTCTAGTTCCCATTGCTTGGCTTCAAATTCTGGGATTTCGTACTCACCCAGTCCCTTGATAATTTCATCAACTTCATGGGGAGGGATTGACAGGGCACAATAGGTCAATTCTGAGACTTCCCTTAACATCAACCGTTCAGCCAAATGCGACCGATGGCTGATGGGACGGTCAAATCCAAGTAGGCATAACCGGCGCTTAATTGCTCCCGTTTCGCCCCTAAACAGGGGTTCATTGGAAATCATCAGTAGCGTCCCGTAGAAGGGGCTAGATGCCACCTTGCCGTAGATTTGACGGTACGAGATAGCGTCACCACCAGTAAGCGATTTGAGGTTGTTTATAGCCGCTTCTGGAACCTTCCCACCTTCATCTGGCAACACGACTAGCTGGCTGTCTATCCAGTGGGCTAGGTCATAGTCATTCCCTAACTTGGCCAGCTTGGATGACTTGGTATTTTCCTTGCCCACCAGTGCCTCTAGAATTCGTGAGAATGTCCCCTTGCCAGTTCCGGGCTGTCCGAACAAGTGGATAAACTTCTGGAGAACCGAGAATCACCAAGTCATGACTCCATTGCAGACGGCTAAGAGCTTGAGGATTTTCCTCTCATCCTCACCCATGGCATAGTGCCAAGCGCCGTAGATATTAGGGCAATACTGCTTGAGGGCTTCTAGGGGGTCTTTGGGAGCGTCGGCTTGTTTGGGTTCCCACCAGTCACGGTTAATGATGTTGGTATTGAAATGGTTGGGGTCATGGGGGGTCAGTTCCAGGGTTTCCATGTCCACAACGCCATTGGCAAACGCCCTAACGGTCTGGGATTGTGGTGTCCATTCCCATTGCCGCAGCTCCCTTTCCAGGGATTTTTGGCAATCGGTGACCCACTTATCGGTCTTGATTTGGTCTTTGACCTGGTGGTGGATAGTGTCTCCGATTTTCTCGGTTGGGATAGCTTCCCAGTATTGTCCGTTCCACTCTCTCCAGGTCTTTTGCTCGTTATGGAACCGCCAACGGTGACGGTTTCCTTCTGCCAACTCCTTGGCAAAACTCACAGGGGTTGGGGGCTTATCTTTTTTCTTCTCTTCTTGAGCTTTTTGGCGATCGCCCCTTTGCCTCTGATTGGGGTCACCAGCGATCGCAGGTAGGCATCCTTGATTCCCGATTGGGTCAAATCTTGGGCTATCCATTCTGGTAGACTGAGAGGGTAATGCTTAGATTGCGCTTGTGTTACAAGTCCTTGACCCACGACTTCTGTGCAAGTGGGTCTGTCTAAAGTAATATTCATGATGAATATTTTTTGGTTTTTGGCGGACTGGGGATTCTCAGTCCACCGTTTTTTTTACTCAAAAGAGTGAACCCCAAGAACATCATATAACGCATTCCCTACTGCATAGAACGCTCAATCACCTCCAAAGCTTGGTTTATTTTTTCCTTAATCTTTTTCCCTTCATTTCCCTTTAGCTTAATTGCATCCTTTAGTATTTCTTCAACCTCAGACATCGATTGCATTGCAATTGAATCTTGATTTGGGTCAATCCCGTCATCAAGTTTATGGGCATAGTTGATTATTTCTTCAGTTAAATTAGCCGGTACTCGGATCGCCTTGGTTACGTTTGTGGACTTCCATTTGCTATGCCATGGTCTTAGTCCCTGGATATTGCGTTTATAGCTCATTTGCTTGTGTACAGTAGTATTACAGTGTTTTAGACAGAAAGAAGGCTAGACCTCCACGGTACTACGTGGGAAGTCAATTTTCCCCGCCTAACTGACAGTCAAAGCCCACTCGTTTTCTACTCATTATCTAGTGAGGAAGAAAAATGTTGACTATTTTTCTTGCCGCTATAGGGTTATTAGAAAGTCCGCTAAACAACGGCAATTTGAGTTGATTCAATACTGGCTTTATTTCCCTTAGTTCAGTCGGGTTAATCAAGCTTGTTTGTCACCCCACTCTTTTGTACCTCTAAACATGCCACCCATCCTGTTAATTAAAGCCCCATTTTGATACCTCCCGTCCTTGGCGGCTCTCTTTTTGCCATCTAACAACCCATATTACTACTGTACAGCAGTGGTATGGCGAAAAGCACCGCTTTGGTTCATTTGAATTAATTATCTTTGTGGCGTTTATTGATTAGCTATTTGTCTAAAATTGATTCGTGTCAGCCCCCATAAATTCAATTCCTGTTAATTTAACTTACTTATTAGAATGGATTTAGCAATCAACTATTCTGATTAAAGCAAGCAAGAGCGTCACTAAAGTTGGGCCACACATTCTATGAGGTTGGAGCGAAACACTTTTAAGATTTCACTTGTCTCAACTTTTGGAATCGTTATATGGATTCCAATGTCTTAAGACAGGATAAGAATTTCCCAAATTTCCTCCACACAATCTATGACAGTGACACTGAGTTTATGCATAACCAATGTCACCCTTATTCAACGTGACACTGATTATGCATAACAAAGACATTGGCTTACACTCCCAATCGACACGAAAGGAAGCCGTTGCCCGCAGCCGAACAACCTTAACCCTCACTGACCAGACCAAGGCGCTACTACAGAGACTGGGCAATGGCTCTATGTCTGACGGGGTTTACCTTTCCTCACAAATCGGAGCCGAACGACTTCGGCGAAAAGTCCTCAAGATTGAGTTCGAGAAGTACGGGATTAGCTACTGGCCCAACGGTGATGAGATAATTTCCAGTCCCCGATCGGGATGTGATAAGGCAAGGCGATCGCACCGGGCTAAGGTGGGTCATGGCTACTGGGAAAAGTACAGCCACCAATTTGGGCACTTGTAGCGATCGCATTTTCTAGCCAACTTTTAGCCAACTTAAGTCAAACTTTGGTGTTGTGTAGCGATGGAAAACCAGGCATAATAGTGGCTAGAGTCACGTTGACATCGTGGAGGTCACAGGTTCGAGTCCCGTTACGTCCATCCCAGTCACAGCAAGGGGGTACGGGACTTTCACCTCTAACCTCCACGATGTCAACGAGACGATTTGTACACATTCAACACAAAACCACCATAGCATCCCCAAAATGGATGGGCAAAAGATAGGTCAGAGAAATAGAGAAAAATTATAGATGAAAGCATTGCTATAAAATTTTATCTATAAGCGAATCACATGACCATCACATAAGAATTCCCTATGATATCCATAGATATTGTCTATGCAGCAATCATACCTATCACATCTGCCCTATCTGATGACTATATTTTTCCCAATTGTCCCATTCACTCTCCAAGCCAATATACGTCGCCATTAGTCGACCACTATTATTTCTCATTCCTCTTTGCTCGTGAATCGGCTTGTCAGGATTATCCACTCGTATCCACCAGTAACCA